>JBEBUE010000100.1:0-8454 GCA_040393485.1 Herminiimonas sp. | reverse complement strand
CATTAAAGCCGGCGGCAAGACTGACGACTTCCTTGATTTTCTGGATTTGTGTATCACCCAGCGGGCGTTTCACAACTACCGCGATCGTCATCCGTTTCAATGCGCCAGAAGCCGTTACAACCTGTTCGACGCGGCGTCCGACCTGATAGTCGTTTTCAATCGTACTGGTCGCACCTGATTGCGAACTACGCGCGATAGGATCATTCACACCGGAGCCGCCGCCTGTTACTCCCTCACGTGTAGACTGGCGTTCCCGCACAATGACTCCGGTTGCATCCGGGCCACCGGCCTTGGCTGGCAGGATTTCTTCTGTCGTGGTCTTGCTCTGGTCAAGATTAAGCACTACGTCCACCGTCGCCACGGCTTCGCCAGAGCCGAGAGTACGATCCAGTACTTGCGTGACTTTGCGGATCAGATAATCTTCAGTGATTTTCTTTGAGTCCAGTTGGCTGGAAGCCGATTCGATCATTCCCTCTGCTGCAGCCAGTCGGCTCAGGGCGATTCCATGCTGGTCCAGGACAGTGACATCGCTCATTGCAATATCCGGCACCGATGCCGCAATCAGGCGCTGGATGCCGGTAATCTGGTCCGGAGCAAGGACACGTCCCGGTTTCAAAGTCAGCGTGACGGATGCCTTAGGCTTTGTATTGCTCTTCTTAAAAAGCCCCTGTTCCGGCAAGGCAAGGTGCACGCGTGCTGATTGAATATTTTCTATGGAAAGAATGGTGCGAGTCAGCTCACCTTGTATCGCACGCTGGTAATTTACCTTTTGTACAAACTCCGTCATGCCGAAATCAGCATTATTGAAAACTTCAAAGCCGACCGCGCCATGCAAAGGCATGTCATTGCCCATCAATTTCAAACGGGTACGATAAACATCGTCCTTCGGCACCAAAATCGTATTGCCGCCATCCGCCAATTGATACAGTACTTTCATGCGATCGAGTTCGGTCGTCATGGTGGCCGCGTCACGCGGACTCAGATCCGCAAAGAGAACCTGATAGTCAGTCCGGTAAGCCCATAATCCGAGGCCAATTGCAGCCATTAAAATCAGGGCAATTCCCGCAACAATGCCGATTCTCGCATTGGCAGCCAGGCGATTCCAAAAATTCATAAAAGAGGCCATTGAGTAATAATCTAAACCTGAGTACGCATAACTTCCTGATACGCTTCCAGGAGACGATTACGGACTTGCAACAATAATTGGAACGATTGACGTGTCTCTTCCATGCGGATCATGACTTCGTGCAAGCTCTGCACCTCACCGGTAGCCAAGGCCTGTGCATCATGGTCAGAAGTCACCAGGCGATCATTCACGGTGTTTAACTCATTGACGAACCAGTCACCAAAACTCGATTTTTCCTGCACGGCAGGCGTGCTCACGAATTTTTGCGCACTAGCCAGCGATGGTTCAACCGGCATCAAAGGCTCGATGATCATGATTGCCCACCTATTTCCAGCGTGCGTGCCGTCATCGTCTTGGCAGCATTCATTGCGACGACGTTCGCTTCATAAGCACGTAGCGCTGTCGTCAAATTGACCATTTCTGCAGTTTGATTGATGCCTGGATAAGCGACGAATCCGCGCGTATCTGCATGCGGGTGGCCAGGTTCATACACACGTCGTGGTGCTACACCCAAAGGTGCCAGACCGGTAGCTTCAACACCGCCAACTGCTGCATTGAGGTTGTCAAATTGCTGGCCAAAGGCGAGTCCGATTTCGCGCGAAATAACCCGCATCGGCTGATACAAGCGATTACCGCTGGCAGCGCTAGTATGAGTATTGGCGAGATTGGCGGCGGTGACATCTATGCGCAGTTTTTCCACTGCCATACCGGTTGCACTAATCTGAAATGATGCGTTGTAGTCCATCAACGTTTTCCTTCTGAAATTGCCATTCCCATCACCGTGAAATGCTTGTTCAAAGCTTTTAGCAAGGCCTGGTGATGCAAGACGTTCTCCGACATGGTCGCAACCTGTGCATCCAGCGAAACCGGTGCGGCCTCGATACTGTCGGTCACGGCCACTTCGAAGGTAGGTCGATAATCCGCCAGGCTGGACAGCGTTTGACGTCTGTCGCTATTCAATACCTGACGCGCTTCCGCCAGGCGACTTTCAAAGTTCACACCGACCGGCGTGAAGTTCGGCGTATTGATATTGGCAATATTGTGCGCAATAGCCTGATGTCGCATCGTCGTCGCATCAAGCGCGAGACTCAATAATGCTGGCGTACTACCTTCAATGGGTCCCATACCTTTTTCCTGTTGGTTTTAACGTATAAACACGTACAGACTTCTATTGCACTACGAGATCAGCATGCAAAGCACCGGCCGCTTTAACCGCGCGCAAGATCGAAATGATGTCGCGGGTATTGGTCTTTATCTTCGTCAATGCCAACACCAGATCTGCCACCGTATTGCTGGTCGGTGCCACGAATCCGGTCTCACTGCTCTCCTCTGCGGTCACACGGCTATTGGTAACAATCGCAGTACGGATACCGGAACCTACTTGTCGCACCAGGATAGGCTGCGAGACAGTGGTATCGCTAATAATGGAGACCTTCAAATCACCCTGCGATACTGCGACCTTGGAAATACGCACGTCGCCGCCAGACACGACTGTGCCGGTACGTTCGTTGATCACAACCTTGGCGCGACGATCTGGCAAGACTTCTACATTCTCAATCGCAGTAAGGAAATCAGCCACGCGAGCGCGGCGGTGTTCAGGCACTGTAATATCGATGCCAGAGGCGTCTTGCGTAATCGCGATCTCACCACCAAAGGATGAATTGATCGCACGTGCCACGCGGGTCGCTGTAGTGAAGTCAGGCTCAGACAAAACAAAGGTGACCTTATTACTTGCCGTCATGACGGGATTGACCATCCCAACTTCAATGAAGGCACCACCCGGTACCGAACCGACGGTCGGATGATTCTTTTGAATCACATTGCCGTTCATATCGTATTTATAGCCGCCGACGGAAACCGCACCTTGTGCCAGCGCATAGATGCGACCGTCCGGTCCTTTTAAAGGCGCCATGATAAGTGTGCCGCCGACCAGGCTACGTGCGTCACCGATGGAAGTGACTGTTACATCAGTGCTATCGCCTTCACGTGCGAATGGAGACAGATTTGCCGTAACCATGACAGCGGCGACGTTCCTGCTATGCACATCGTCCAATACCGTTGAGACGTCATAGCGCGACAGCATATTGACGATGGACTGGCGAGTGGCTTTGCTCCGGGCAGAGTCGCCGGTCCCTGCCAGGCCGGTCACCAGGCCATAGCCAACGAGCGCATTCTCCCGCCAGCCGGACATTTTCCCGATATCTTTGATACGGATCGATTGCGCGTGGCAAGCCTGCCCCATCAAGCCTAGCAAAGCTGCTGCGATGATTAGAATTTTATGCATAGGTCACAATCCAAACCAGTTCAAGACACGCGCCCACCAACCGGGACGTTGACGATCCGCCAGGTCGCCGTAACCGACATAGCTAATCTTTGCATCGGCCAACCTGGTTGAGAGTACGGTATTTGCTTCAGAGATATCTTTTCTGCGAACCTTGCCTTCGACCTTGATCTGCTGCTGCTCGTTATTGACCTCGACCGACTGTTCACCTGCCACTAACAGGTCGCCGTTGGCGGCTACGCTTTGAACCGCAACGGTAATCTGTGCAAGGACGCGTCCTTCACGCAAGGTCTGGCCGCGACCATCATGTTGATTGTTGAATTTGATTCCGGCATTGGTACCGGAACCAATACCCTGCACATCCACCCCTACGTTTGCATCTCGCCCAGCAGTCGTGTTTGCGCTGCTGCTGGCGCTGGAATTTTCGTAGACCAAGATGGTGATCAAATCACCTGTACGATAAGCCTTGTGATCTGCCGTCAGGGATTGATAAGCACTTTCCTGGTACAAACTGGCGGCAGATGCTACCTGACAAGCAAGGCCTGCCGCACACACCATCAACAATCTTTTTAAACGCTGCATGACAACTACCTTCCCTGTACTTCGACAACGCCGGCAGATACGATACGGCCGGTGATGCTGTCAGCGTTATTATTCAATTTGAGCGAAATCAAATCCCCGATTTGCCCGTTTTGCTCTGCCATTCCTCTGGTTTCCAGCGATATAGCGGCATCGGCATAAATCAATCTGACCCAATCCCCTCGCAAGACCGCTCCGTTCTGTACCAGATGCTTACTGGTCAGAACCTGGCCTTGCGCTATAGCCTTACCCAATCTGAGTGAGTTGCCGTTAAGCTCGCTTTTACCGACGACGCCGTTGATACCAATCACGTTGTCCCGACGCGACTCAAAATCTGAAGTAATTGCGTTACTGCCTTCCGGGATATTGCGTTTTGCGATCAATACTTCATTCTCTTGATGCAAATAGAGAGGAACCACAACCGATCGGTAGATATTGCCATTTACAAAGATATCGACCCATACTGCGATTTTTGCGTAAAGCTGATTGGCATCGACGGGCCTGATACGTAAGGCTAGATCACCATTGGGTACCGCAACATCCTTGGGCACAGTTCCCAGCTTTATCTCAAGCGCCGGAAATTGATCGGCAAGTTGGGCTCGAACTCCTTTAATTGCGCTATCGCCAAGATCCGCAGCTGTGACCGTTTGCGCAGCAGTCCTGATTTTTATCAGACCAGGGCCACTCCATTCAATCTGCGATGCGCCGCTATCGGGCCTTGTCTTCAGCAAGTTCATCAACTGCAGTCGCGTGATCTGCTCTACATAGCCGACGCGCGGTGCGGTAGCGATCACCATATCCTCGAGAGACTTCTGCAAAGTTTGCTTGTTTGCAGAAATATCCGCGACGTCGCCCAAGCGGACCTCACTTGCACTAACTATGACTTCAGGTTTCAGCACCAGGTGGACCGTGTCCACACCCGGCTCCGCCCATGCATGAGAGGACACCAGGAGTAGCAACAAGCCAAGTACGCGCAGTATGGAAGTCATATTCAGATTTAGCGACGCAGGTTATTGCTCATGCCCAGCATTTCATCCGAGGCCTGAATGACCTTAACGCTCATTTCATATGCGCGTTGGGCGACCATTAAATTGACCATTTCATCGATCAATTTGACGTTGGAAGACTCGACAAAACCTTGAGCGACCAATCCCATATTGTCTTCGCCCGGTTTGCTATACATCGCGTCACCGGAGCGCTCTGATGGTTTGTAGAGGTTTTCACCCAAAGCGACCAAACCGGTAACATCCGCAAAATTCGCCAATTCAATCCGCCCGATTTCAATTGGTGCGCTTTTATTGCTGGTTTGCGCGGTCACTACGCCAGTCGCGCTAATCGCCAGGCTTTGCGTATCCTGACCAATATGAATACCTGGCTTCAATGGATTGCCATCCGGCGTCGCCAGGAAGCCATCCTTATTCACGACAAATGAGCCGCCACGCGTATATGCCGACTGGCCGTCCGGCAACGTGACTTCAAAAAAACCATCACCACGAATGGCGATGTCCAGAGGCAAATCCGTTTTTTTCAATTCGCCATTGGTAAAGAGCTTGGATGTGCCGAAAATACCGACGCCACTACCTTGCGCCATTCCAGTCGTTTGTCTGTAGCTGTCGGTTTGTGCGCCCTGCCCCCGCTCGCGATATACGAGATCAAGGAAGTTAACACGCCCTTTTTTAAATCCCGGCGTATTGATATTCGCCAGATTGTTGGCGATCGTATCAACGTTCAATTGCTGCATGTGCATACCTGTTGCAGCGATATAAAGCGAATCATTCATATATTCCCCTAGAATTCCCCAAGCTTGCGGATTGCATTACCCATCATCTCGTCATACCCCTGTATTACTTTTTGCATCGATTCAAAATGACGCATGGTTTCTGATAAACGAACCATTTCCTGCGTTGAATTCACATTTGAATTTTCCTGATAGCCGATCCTGAAGCGCTCAATTGTCCGGTCACTGGAAAAAATCGCGTCGCCCTGCGCAAACAGACCACCTCCTAGCGACACCATGGATTTAGGATCATCAAAACGCACCAGCTTGATCTGCCCGACCAGGCGTTCGTTCTGCCAGACTTCTCCATTGGGAGTGATCGTTGCAGTTGTTCCGGAAATTACTAGTTCCCCGCCTTGCGCCATTACTGCCAATCCCTGGCTAGTTACCAGACGGCCGCTGGCGTCGATATGCAGTGCCCCCTGGCGTGTGTATGCAAGCCCGGTATCAGTCGCCACTTCAATAAAGCCCGGTCCGTCGATGGCAATATCCAGCGGATTGGCTGTGTATCTCATCGTGCCGGGCGTATGGTCATACAATGCCGGTGGATGCGAGACCACAGCCACATCCAGCGCAGTACCTGGATTGACGGCTACTTCACCCAGATAGCTACCGAAGGTACGCGCGACCGGAATTTCCTTTTTGTATCCTGGCGTCATGACATTCGCAAGATTTTGGCTGGTCGCATTCAGCCGGTTCAGGCTGTTTTGCATTCCAATTGCAGCTATCGTCAAAGCGTCCAAAATAAGTCCTCGTTTAAGTAGGATATGTTTACAAACTGACTGTCCCGTAGGACTTCAGATTTACGGTGTTCGGGATTTCAGCCAGAGAAAGAATACGCATATGCGGGATCACCCGCTCGGACAAAGCGCGCAGATGACGGCGCAAATCCGGTGAACATAGCAAAACTGGCAGCATATTATTTTTCATCATGCGTTCGGCTTGTACACTCAGGCGTGACAGTAGTTGTTCCGCCACCTTGGGTTCAACTGCCAAAGTACTTACCATTTCGACCGTACGTACGCTTTGCATCAAGTTTTGCTCAATCGCCGGATCCAGTGTCAGCACATGCAGGGCCGGCATATCGCCCAACAAAGACTGGCAAATTGAAGCGCCCAATTTCTGTCTTACCAATTCCGTCAAATAAGCCAGATCTTTATTACCCCTGCCTACGTCGGCCAGGGTTTCAAGGATTGCTTCCATATTGCGAATCGAAACTTTTTCCTTCAGCAGGTTTTGCATCACCTTTTGTACGTCACCCAACGACATGACCGTCGGGATCAATTCTTCAACCAGGCCCGGTTGATCCTGCCGTATGCGTTGCAGCAGGCGATCGGTTTCGGTCCGGGTCAGTAACATCGATGACTGCTGCTTCAGCACTTCACTCAAATGGGTCATGAAAACTGTTGATGGATCGACCAGCGTGTATTTGGCGGCGCGCGCGCCTTCCTTCTCGGACTCCTCGATCCATACAGCAGGCAGGCCATAGGTCGGTTCACGCGTTTCAATACCTTTGATCGCTTTGACGTCGCCTCCTCCACGAATCGCCAAAGTCCGATCAGACATAATTTCGCCACGACCAACGGGTACCCCAAACACATTGATCTCATATGCATTGGCACTCATCTGGCTAGCATCGCGGAAGCGCACGCGTGGCAACACCATGCCGGAATCCATTGCATATTCCTTGCGAATCGCCGCAATGCGCTCCATAAAGAGGCTCTCCTCACCACCAACCAACGGCGTCAGATTGGCTCCGATCAGGACTTCTATCGGTTCGATCTTCAGCAAATCATAAGCATCCGAACTTTCTTTAGCACCTGCGGCATCAGTTGCTTCGCTCTCTTCAGCTGGTGCACTGGTTTTTTTCTTAAAGATGACAAAGGCGACCAGCAGCAAAGTCGCCACCAGGACCAACACCGGAATCGATGGAATACCTGGCAAGAGCATCAAGACGCTGAGCGCGCCTGCCACGATCAACAAAGTCTTTGGGAAAGAAGTGATTTGTTTGAGGACTTCATTGCTTAAATTTCCGTCTGAAGCCGACCGGGTCACGATGATGCCGGTGCCGACTGCGATAACCAATGCTGGCACTTGCGTCACAATGCCGTCACCAACCGTCAACAAAGTGAAAGTCTGCAAAGCCTCGCCCCAGCGCATGCCCATTTGCATCACGCCAATAACCAGGCCACCAACGATATTGATCAGCAAGATTACAATCCCGGCAATTGCGTCACCTTTCACAAACTTGCTGGCACCATCCATAGCACCGTAGAAGCCGGTTTCTTTTTCCAGGTTCTTGCGGCGCCGCTTGGCCTCTTCCTGATCGATAAAGCCCATATTCAGGTCCGCATCGATACTCATCTGCTGTCCAGGCATGCTGTCGAGCGTGAAGCGGGCTGCGACCTCGGATACCCTTTGTGCACCATTAGTAACAACTACGTACTGCACCACGACCAATATCAGGAAGACGATCAAGCCAATCACATAGTTACCGCCGACGACATACGAACCGATAGCGGAAATCACCCGGCCGGCATCAGCGTCGGACAGAATCAGACGAGTCGCCGCTACGTTCAATGACAAGCGGAACAAGGTCGCAATCAATAAGAGCGATGGGAATGTCGAAAACTCTACAGGCCGTGCGATATAGAAAGTCAGCAACAGGATCAGCAAGGCAAAACTGAAATT
>JBEBUE010000099.1:0-8456 GCA_040393485.1 Herminiimonas sp. | reverse complement strand
CGCGTGCAGCGACCGCCAGCAGGATAAGCGCGGCCGCACTTGCTACCGCACTAATTGGGACACCTAAAGGCTCCAGTCCGAAAAACCCTGCCAATAACAAACCAAGCACCCAGAATCCGGCGCGAAAAGTGGCTGGATCACGTATGACCTGAGCCGGAAGTTGCAAGCTGTTGACATCGTAGCTAGCAGGAATGTCGCGCCTGTAGAAGAACAAAAGCATGCCCAGCGTAGCCGCGATTGCTACAAGATTGACGGGCAGCATGACAGAAGCGTATTCGGCAAAGCCGATCTTGAAGTAATCGGCGGAGACGATATTGACCAGGTTGGATACAACCAAAGGCAAACTCGCGGTATCTGCGATAAAGCCGGCTGCCATCACGAACGCCAGCGTCGCGGTCGGCGAGAACCTTAATGCCGTCAACATGGCAATCACAATCGGCGTCAGTATCAATGCTGCGCCGTCATTGGCGAATAGTGCGGCAACCAGCGCACCCAGCATCACCAGATAGGCAAACAGCAGCCGTCCACTACCGCGCCCCCAGCGCGCAACATGCAGTGCCGCCCATGCAAAGAAGCCCGCTTCGTCCAGCAACAGGCTGATGATAATGATGGCGATGAAACTGATCGTGGCATTCCACACTATGCCCCACACGATCGCTATGTCAGCCAGTTGGACCACACCGCTGAGTAATGCAAGCGCAGCGCCTATACCAGCACTCCAGCCTATCTTTAAACCTCGGGGCTGCCATATCACCAGCGTGATGGTGGCAATGAATATGAAAAAAGCGGTCAACATCACATCGCAGACTTGCGCAGGGTATGCGGACTAAACACCGCTTGCGCCTATCTTTTTGAGTTCGTGATGGATAGCATTTTTTTCCAGCATGGCGATAGGCACACTGACGAACGTATTTACGCGCGCCATGATTTGCTTGAAGACCTTGTGAAAGACCGCACGTTTTTCTTCATCGCTGCCCTGCGCAGCCGCAGGATCTTCGAAACCCCAATGCGCAGATATCGGTTGTCCCGGCCAGATCGGGCACACTTCCCCGGCTGCGTTGTCGCACACCGTGATGATGAAATCCATTTTCGGCGCACCTGCCACTGCGTATTCATCCCAGCTCTTGCTACGCAAGTTGGCGACGGGATAGCCGGTGGTTTTGACCAGTTCGATTGCGTATGGATGGACTGTGCCGCCCGGCTGACTCCCGGCACTGAAAACCTGAAAGCGGCCATGCCCCATCGTCGACAGCAGGGCCTCCGCCATGATGCTGCGCGCCGAGTTACCAGTGCATAGAAAAAGTACATTGAAAGTCTGGTTTGTCATTTGATGGGGGCGTTGTGGATGAATAGCGTCGGAATCAACGATCGCCTGTTTTCGCACCTTCACATGCGGGCGTACACACTGGTGTGCACGGATTACCACCACAGCAGTTCTCTGTCAGGAAAGCAATCAAACCATTCATGGCGTCGTAGTTGGCTGCGTAATGGATGTAGCGCCCGTCCTGGGTGCCGGTAAGCAAACCGGCGTGACTGAGTTCTTTCAGATGGAAAGACAACGAAGAAGGAGGGATTTCCAGCGCCTCGCTGATTTTGCTGGCCGCCATTCCTTCAGGTCCTGCTTGCACCAGCAAGCGAAACACAGCAAGGCGGGAGTCATGCGCAAGTGCGGCAAGGGAGGTAATGGCGGTTTTGGTTTGCATAATTCGATAATAGTCGAATTATGGAATTGTTGCAAAAAATTTTGTACTTTGTCGACCTCTTGAGCAGGAACGGTGCAGATGCACAGCAACAGGCCGCACGCGCCCTCTTGAGGTGCGCTTACTTTTTCGCCTGTTCGCCCATTTTGGTTTCTGCGATGCGCACAATCACATAGGCGACAAGCGCAAACATAAAGAACACCAACAGCATCCAGGCGATGCCCTGCAAGGTGGAAATCGCCGCCTGATAAAGCTCGATCACCCAGCGCTCATAGGTGAACTCAACCAACTTGGCCTCTTTATCCCAGCGTGACGGCGTGATGTATTTTTCGAAGTCATGTATGCGCACGCCGGAAGAGATGCCCACTACCAATATCGCGAATTTCATGTACTTCAGCCATGCCGCGCTGATCGCGTCGGCAATGATGCGATACAGGATCGCATTGATAGGACGGGTAAAAGCCAGCATCACGGCAACTGAAATACCCGCCGAGATCAGCAAAGTGACCACCAACAGTAAGAGGAACATGAATACTCCCGGTAAAGACACCACGCACATCGCGCAAAACTTGCTCCACGCATTCTGCTTGGACTCACCTTGTTGCACAAGAAAGTTGTGTTGTACACCTGAAACTCCGCCAGGTACTTAAGCAGCGTTTTTCCAGGCCCAAACAGGCAAAAACGCGCCGGGCATAGAATATGCACACCACAAAATTACCGCACGGAAACT
This sequence comes from Herminiimonas sp., assembly GCA_040393485.1. Classification (GTDB taxonomy): domain Bacteria; phylum Pseudomonadota; class Gammaproteobacteria; order Burkholderiales; family Burkholderiaceae_D; genus Oxalicibacterium. The sequence goes on along the minus strand of JBEBUE010000099.1, from coordinate 6,026 downwards.
ATTTTGTTACTTTTCGAAAACGGCGTGTCAGATGACCACACTTCATGTCATAGCGAGGACAAAAAGCAAACGTAAAATATAGTTTCCATGCGTCAAGCCAGGGATTTGTTGCTTTTTATTCAGATAAAATGGTTCTAAGCAATTAAGCAATAAAAACCAATAAGAGCGCCTTGATTGCCGGTCTTGCACTCATGAAATTCGCTACTTTCAATAGAAAATTTTTCTTGAAGTCACGTCACATGCCTAAACGGATGCAAACAATATTTTTTGGTCAAAGTCTTTGCTTGGGTAACTTGTGAGCACTTCCGAACCTCTCTTGATGGGATCGCTACTGGATCATCTGGTAGAGATTACCGGCCATCGCGACCACGACTTGCTCGACATTTCGGTCATGACCGCTTTGTTGAACATGGTAGGCGTGGCCGAAGCACGCGTCATGGAATTATTCCAGTCGCGCGGCGAGCTATTCGTGCGCCCGCGCGTGTGGATATCCGGCGGCGCAGTAAAAACGGTGGATGATGAAAACATTTCCGCCGAACAGCCAGGCGAACCTATCGTCTCTTTCCCCGGCCTGGTCGCCTGTATCGCGCAACGCAAACCCCGCCTCGAAGAAAGGCGCGAAAACGGACAGCATGTACTGTGGATTCCGATCTGGCAAAACGACAAAGTCTCGACCTGCCTGGAAATTGCGCATACGCAGCCGTTCACAGCACAAATGCTACAGGTCATGGAAGGCATACTCAGCGTTTATCGCAATTATCAAAGCCTGCTGGACTACAGCGAACGCGATTCGCTGACCGGACTGCTCAATCGCAAGACTTTTGACGAGAAATTTGCGCGGATGGTCAATGCCAGACCGTCCGAATCAGTTACACGCGATGACAATGAGCGGCGTCATCATGCAGAAGCAAAGTCCCAATGGCTGGCTGTCATCGACATCGATCACTTCAAACGCGTCAACGATCAGTTCGGTCATCTGTATGGCGACGAAGTACTGATCCTGGTGGCGAACGTATTACGTACCTCTTTCCGCGCGCAGGATCGCGTGTTCCGCTTCGGCGGCGAGGAATTTGTCGTGTTGCTGCGCTCTGCGACACTGGCTGATGCGCAAATGGTGTTTGAACGCTTCCGCTCCAACATCGAACAAAACTCTTTTCCACAAGTCGGGCAGATTACCGTCAGCATCGGCTTCGCCAGCATTTCGCAAGAAACCCCGGTCGTCATCCTCGGCCATGCAGACCAGGCCCTGTACTACGCAAAAGACCACGGCCGTAACCAGGTTTGCTATTACGATGAATTGCTGGATCAGGGCTTATTGCAGGTCGGCAAAAAGGCAGAATCGGTAGAGTTTTTCTTCGACGACCCGGCCGAAGGCTAAGCAGGTCGCTTCAGCAGTCTGCCCCGCACCTGCCATCTTCATTCTTCTGCGCGCTTCGCACATCACTTTTCACCCATCTTCCGGCTACGCCGGAGATCTACGCACGCGCATCAAATACGCCACACTTTTAACACGAAAACTCTTAAAAGCTGCGCACCCTGCATAAGCAGCATTGTAAATCATTCTCGTTTGCATTAATATCTGGTTAAATTTACGTTAAATAAACGTTAAAGCAAAGCCAGCCAAACACCGAACTCGGACGTCTCCCGCTCCATTTCCCCTGTGTACTAGCCAGCCATCAACACCCCTGGTGGGAATCCCTTTTTCTGGAGCAAGCATGGCAATGCAATTACCGGACGGTACGCGTCCCTTTAACCCCTCGACGACCAACACTTTCCGCGCCGAAAGCGCACTGGAGCGCCATGCTCGCCGTACCTGGCCTCTGGCAGCAGCATTGTTGCTGGCCTCGGCCTCCTCAGTAGCGCAAACCTCGGATCAGCACCTGGCAGAAGTTGTGGTCAGTGCATCTGGCTTTGAACAAACCGTCAAGGAAGCACCCGCCAGCATCACCATCATTACGCGTGAACAACTGGAAACCAACCGCGTCAACAACATCGCTGAAGCCTTGCGTGGCATTGAAGGTGTGGACGTAGGCGATGCACCGGGCAAAACCGGTGGCCTGAATATCAGCATGCGTGGCATGGGCAGCAGCTACACACTGATACTGATCGACGGACGCAGGCAAAATGCCGCCGGTACCGTAACACCTAACGGCTTCGGCGAAACATCCACATCATTCTTACCGCCGCCAGCGGCCATTGAACGTATCGAAGTCATCCGCGGCCCTATGTCCACGCTGTACGGTTCCGATGCGATGGGCGGCGTGATCAACATCATTACGCGTAAGGTCGGCAAAGTCTGGTCCGGCACGGTCACCGCAGAAACCACTTTGCAAGGCAAATCACAGTTCGGTGATTCTCAGGCTGGCAGTGTCTATCTGAGTGGGCCGTTGGTAGAAAATCTGCTGGGCCTGCAGGTACGTGCCCGCAGATTCCATCGTGACGACTCCAACATCCAATGGCCGGGCAAACTGCCTAACAGCCTGACTCTGGGTAATGATCCGGTTAAATCAACGGTCGACAACGCTGGCGTAAAACTGACTTTCACACCGAACAAAAACAATGACATTTCGCTCGACGTAGACAGAGCACGTCAAACTTACGACAACAGCCGTGGCCAACTTGGCACATTAGATCGCCCCGGCAATTACCGCGGCTATTTACCTGAGCAAAAATTCAATCGTGATCAGGTCACTCTGGCGCACACACTACGCATGGCTAATAGCGTATTGGAATCCAGCATCAGCCAGACCAAGACTGAAACCATAGGTCGCACCATTCCAAGCGGTTGGACAGGCAGCAAACCGGCTGGCTCACCTCGTACACTCGAATCAACCAGCACTATTTTTGATACCAAGCTGGTGACTTCGCTGGATACCCACATGTTGAGCGTGGGTGCGCAATGGTGGGAAGCCAAGATGACTGATGCGATTTCCACACGCGCTTTTGACCAAAAGCAAATTGGCATCTTTGCTGAAGATGAATGGCGCATACGCAAAGACCTAGCGCTGACTGTCGGCGTACGCCACGACAACCACAGTACATTTGGTGGCGCCACCACGCCGCGCGTGTACCTGGTCTGGAATACGACAGATCAATGGACCATGAAAGGCGGTGTCAGCAAAGCTTATCGCACACCTAACCTGGAACAATTAGTCGATGGTATTTCCGGTATCGGTGGTCAAGGCACTACACCTTTGTATGGCAACCCTGCGCTTACACCTGAGAGCAGTGTCAGCGCTGAGTTCGGTACCTACTTCGACAATAACCAAGGCTTCCGCGCCAATGCGACCATATTCCAGACAGATTTCAAGAATGCAATTAGCAATATCAGTGGCTATATTCCACCCGGCGGCGGTGCAGCAGGAAGTTTTCCAGTCAACGTAGACAATGCAACCATAAAAGGCTTGGAATTGGGAACTAGTCTGGAGTTTGCTCGCGTATGGAGAGTAGCGGCCAACTATACATACACCGATAGCGAACAAAAAAGTGGAGACAATATAGGCAAACCTCTGCAAAACACTCCTAAGCACGCAGCTAACGTGAAACTGGATTGGCGTTTCTCGGAACAACTGAATCTGTGGGCACAAGCAGAATACAAAAGCAAACGTTACCGCGCTGAAGACAGCGGTAGATTTACCAATACCAAAGCCTTATTGGGTGATTACAAGCCATACGCATTGCTGAACTTGGGCGGCACATACAAAGTAAACAAAGCGCTGTCGTTCAATATGGCTATCAACAACGTATTTAATAAAAACTTTGTTGACTACCGTCCAGTCACAACCACCGGATCTAACCCAACACGTCCGGTAGCCAGCTTTGCCAACCAGTACATCAGCACAATGGAACCACGCCGTCTTTGGATCGCGGCCAATTACACGTTCTAATACCTGACTAAAACCATCCTCTCTGCGGTACCCCCTCGCGCGCTAGGGCTTCACGGCTTTAGTGCGCTTTTTTTATCTTCCCGCTCGTACACCGTCAGGCTAACGCGCATTTTTACCCGATAAAAACGCGCTTTACCGATTACTGGGATAATCCTTCCGTTACACAGGGCAACTTTTCCGCCCTTCTCTACGGACTTATCCATCATGAATCCCGGCATGCTGTACGCACTCTGCGCCTATCTGGCCTGGGGCTCGTTTCCGATTTATTTCAAGTCACTGCACGACATTGCGCCGCTGGAAATCCTGCTGCATCGCATGGTGTGGGCACTCGGTTTTCTGTTGATCGTGCTCGCCGTGCGCAAGCAGTGGGCGTGGTTGAGCGCAGTCTTGCGTCAACCTAAAGTGCTGGCCGGCTTTACTGCCAGTGCCTTGCTGCTTTCGACTAACTGGTTTGTGTATATCTGGGCGGTGAATCACGACCGCATCATCGATGCCAGCCTCGGCTATTTCATGACCCCACTGGTGAATGTCCTGCTGGGCTTTCTGGTATTGGGTGAGCGACTGCGTCGCCTGCAATGGGCAGCCGTATTGATCGCCGCCATTGGCGTGGCTTGGCTGACCTGGGAAAACGGACATCTGCCATGGATCGGACTGACGCTGGGCCTGACGTTTGGTACCTACGGTTTGTTGCGCAAGACCGCTACGCTGGGTGCACTGGAAGGCTTGTCGCTGGAAACGCTATTGCTCTTTCCGCTGGCCATCCTGGCCCTTGGTGTGATGGCGTGGAACGGCAACAATAGCTTTATCCATGCACCGGCTACTTCGCAGTGGTTGCTGGTGGCAGCAGGTCCGATCACCGCCATCCCTTTGCTGATGTTTGCCAGCGCCGCACGCCGCATCCCGCTTTCCACCCTCGGACTACTACAATACATCACGCCTACTCTTCAATTGCTGGTCGGCGTCTGGCTGTATCACGAGCCATTCAATAGTGCGCGCCTGATTGGCTTTGCCACGATCTGGATTGCACTCGGTTTGTATTCAGCAGATGGCGTGTGGCAAAGCTACCGACCAACAGCGAGCGAACCGCAAAAGTAAGCGCACATTAAAAAAGGCAACACAAATGTGTTGCCTTTTTTGTCTACGCTTGCAGCGATTAAATCTCTACCTTGGTACCCAGTTCGATCACGCGGTTCGAAGGAATTTGATAGTAGTCCGCTGCGCCACGTGCATGGCGCGACATCGCGACGAAGATGTGTTCACGCCACAAAGCCATACCACGCACCGGATTCGCCACCACGGTCTGACGTGCGATGAAGAATGAAGTCTCCATCATTTCAAACTCCAGGCCCTGGTCCTTCGCCAACTCGAGCGCGGCAGGAATATCCGGCACGTTCTTGAAACCGTAAGTCACATCCATTTGATAACAATCATCACCCAGCAAATGGATGCGAACCTGATCCGTGGTCGGCACATACGGCACTTCCATCATGTGCACGGTCAGGAACACGACACGCTCATGCAATACCTTGTTATGCGAAAGATTGTGCAACATCGCATGCGGTACGCCATCCGATTCGCCGCGCAGGAATATCGCGGTACCAGGTACACGTGTCGGTGGTGAGATGAACAGGGATGCGAGGAAGTCTTCGAGTGGAATCGCATGCTTTTGCAGATTCTCAAATACTAGTTCACGACCGCGCTTCCAGGTCAGCATCAGGGTAAACAAAATCGTACCCAGCAGCAGCGGGAACCAGCCACCATGGAACAGCTTGAGCATATTCGCCGAGAACAAACTCAGGTCGATCACCAGGAAGAAGCCCGTCGAAGCCAGGCACAGCAAGAGATTGTATTTCCAGCGATAACGGATCACAAAGAAAGTCAGTATCGTAGTCACCAGCATGGTGGCTGTCACGGCAATACCGTATGCAGCGGCCAGGTCGGACGACGAGCCAAAGCCAACCACCGCCATCACTACCACGGTCATTTGCAACCAGTTCACCGCAGGAATGTAGATCTGCCCGATCTGGCTAGCCGAGGTGAACTCTATCTTCATGCGTGGCAGAAAGCCCAGGGCGATCGCTTGCTTGGTCATGGAGAACGTTCCGGAAATCGTCGCTTGCGACGCAATGATGGCTGCCA
>JBEBUE010000098.1:0-8488 GCA_040393485.1 Herminiimonas sp. | reverse complement strand
AAGTCGAACGTTCGATGGCTATCGCGGTAGGCCTGGTGATCCTGGTCGTATTGCTGTTCCTGCGCAACTGGCGCGCAACGCTGATTCCGGCCGTTGCGGTACCGGTCTCGCTGGCGGGCACCTTCGGTGTGATGTATCTGTGTGGTTATAGTCTGGATAATCTATCGGCTATGGCTCTGACGGTCGCAACTGGCTTCGTGGTCGATGACGCCATCGTCGTTCTGGAAAATATCACACGCTATCTGGAACAAGGCATGAGTCCGCGCGAAGCAGCACTGAAAGGTGCGCGTGAAATCGGCTTTACCGTCGTCTCAATCAGCCTGTCGCTGATCGCCGTCTTCATCCCCTTGCTGATGATGGGTGGCGTGGTGGGTCGCCTGTTCCGTGAGTTTGCCGTGGTGTTGACGGCGGCCATCCTGGTGTCGATGGTGGTATCGCTCACGACCACGCCGATGATGGCCGCCACCCTGCTCCAGCCCAAACGGGAAACACGCAATCCGGGACGTATCGCAATCTGGTTTGGCCGCTTCAATCGCGCCGTCATGCGCGGCTACCGCCACACGCTGATCTGGACCCTGCGCCATCAGCCCTTGGCTATCATTGCCTTGCTGGCGGTGGTCGCATTGAATGTGCATCTCTATATCGCGATTCCGAAAACCTTCTTCCCGCAGCAGGACACCGGGGTCCTGATCGGTGGCGTACAAGCGGACCAGGGCAGCTCCTTCCAGATGATGCAAAAGCGCCTGGATACCTTCTCCGACATCATCCGTTCCGATCCGGCAGTCGCCAACGTCAGCGGCAACACCGGTGGCGGTCAAAGCAACTCGGCGATGTTTTACATCACGCTCAAGCCGCTGGCCGAGCGCAAAGTCCCGGCGGATGTCGTGATTGCCCGCCTGCGCAAGCAACTGGCACATGAGCCGGGCGCCAATCTCTTCATGGTGCCGGTGCAGGATATCCGCATCGGTGGTCGTCAGTCGAACGCACAGTACCAGTACACGCTGCAGGCAGACACCATCGAAGATCTGCGCACCTGGGACCCGCTGATACGCAATGCCTTGTCGCAAATTCCCGAGCTAACGGACGTTAACTCCGATCAGCAGGATAAGGGTATGCAAACCTCGCTGGTGATAGACCGTGAAGCAGCCGCACGCCTCGGCATCAGTGTCGCCACCATAGACAGTACGCTCAACAATGCCTTTGGCCAGCGCCAGGTCGGCGTCATCTACAACCCGCTGAATCAATACCGGGTGGTAATGGAGCTGGCACCGGAATTCCTGCAAGGGCCGGAAACCCTGAAGCGCCTGTATGTCACCAGCAGCAGCGGCGCACAAGTGCCGCTGTCCGCCTTCACCCGCGTTGAAACCACGAATACGCCGCTGGCGGTTAGCCATCAAAGCGGCACGCCGGCATCCACCATCAGCTTCAATTTGCCGCTCGGCGTGTCTCTATCGGACGCCACCATCGCCATCGATAATGCAATCAGCAAGCTGGGGGTTCCGGTATCGGTGCGCGGCGGCTTCCAGGGTACGGCGAATGCCTTCCAGCAATCGCTGTCATCGCAACCTTTGCTAATAGGCGCAGCGATCATCGTGATTTATCTGGTGCTGGGCATACTGTATGAAAGCCTGATCCACCCGATCACGATCCTGTCCACCTTGCCATCCGCAGGCGTCGGCGCATTGCTGGCGCTGAAAATGTTCAATACCGAATTTTCCATCATCGCGCTGATCGGCGTGATCTTGCTGATCGGTATCGTCAAGAAGAACGCCATCATGATGATCGACTTTGCGATTACACGGCAGCGCCATGGCGGCATTAGCGCCGGTCCTGCCATCTATCGCGCTGCCTTGTTACGCGTGCGGCCTATCCTGATGACGACCTTTGCCGCCATTTTCGGCGCGTTGCCGTTGGCGCTGGGTAGCGGCGACGGCGCGGAACTGCGCCAGCCGCTGGGTATCGCCATCGTCGGCGGCCTGATCCTGAGTCAGTTACTGACGCTGTACACCACACCTGTCGTCTTTGTGTTGATGGACAAGCTGCGCCGCGACCAGCATAGGCACAGCCCGGCCCCACAATTGGCTACGGCCTGAGTTTTAGAGGAATTTTTATGCGCCCTTACTTATTCACCATTGCGCCCGTCCTGCTATTGGCAGCCTGTGCCAGCGCACCTGTGCCACCAGCTAGCGCACCTGCACCAGCGCAGTACAAGGAAGCCGGACTATGGCAGGAAGGCAGCGCCACCAACGCCGCGACCATACCTGACGACTGGTGGACCCTGTTCCAGGATCCGGTCCTCAACGATCTCGAAAACCGGCTGGTCGTCGGCAACGAGAACCTGAAATCGCTGGTTGCGCAGGTTGCCGCCGCACGTGCCGCCGTCGCCGCCAGCTACAGCGCACGCCTGCCGACCTTATCAGTCGGCCTGGACGGCACCCGCACCAGCAACGCGACCAACAGCACACGCTCAACCGCTATACAAAATCCGAGCAACAATGTCTCACTGTCCGGTAATGCGAGTTGGGAAATCGACTTGTGGGGCCGCCTCGCGCAAGCCAACACCGGCGCCCAAGCCAGCCTGCAAGCAAGCGTCGATGACCTCGCGGCAGCGCGCTTGTCGGCCCAGGCCACGCTGGCACAAACCTATTTCTCGATGCGCACCGCAGATGCACAAATGGTCGTGCTGGAACGCAGCGTGGCAGCCTACCAGCGCTCGTTTGACCTGACGCAGTTCCGTTATAGCGGTGGCGTGGCCGGACGCGTCGATGTGTTGCAGGCGCAAACCCAGCTCAAGGCTGCGCAGGCACAGTTGGCTGAAGCCGTCGCGCAAAGACAGATATTGGAGCACGCGATCGCCGTATTGCTGGGTGTACCGCCATCCGCGCTGGCACTGGAGCGCAATGCGGCCTTGCCGCAAGCGCCGCTGGTGCCGCAAATGCTGCCGGCTACGCTGCTCGAACGCAGGCCCGATATTGCCGCTGCGCAAAGAAGGGTCGCCGCCGCTTACGCACAAATCGGCGTCACGCACGCAGCCTACTTCCCGTCGCTGATACTGTCTGCCGGAGGTGGCTATCAAAACAATTCGCTGAACAATCTGATCAGTGCGCCGAACCTGTTCTGGTCGCTGGGTGCGTCGGTAGCGCAAGCGATTTTTGATGGTGGTCAACGACGCCTGGCCAGCGCACAGGCACAAAGTGCCGCCGATCAAGCCACCTCGACTTACCGCCAGACCGTGCTGACTGCCTTGCAGGAAGTGGAAGACAATCTCATCCTCGCAGCACAACTCCAGCAAGAAACCCAGTTGCAGCGCGAAAGCCTGGAAGCTGCGCAAAGAACGCTGGAAATTACGCTGGATCAATATCGCGCAGGCACTGTCAGCTATCTAAATGTCGTGATCGCGCAAAACACAGCGTTGACCAGCGAGAACAGCTTGCTCAGCACACAGAACCGCCAGTTGGCAGCCGTGAACATTCTGCTGAAGAACATTGCCGGTCGTTGGGAGCCTGATAATCCGGACGCGGCGAAAGCAAAGAAGGACACAAAAGTCGAATAAATTCAGATACTTGAAATAGTATTTGAATGTAAATTCACTTAAGTAAATTATGACCAGATTAGCTGTACTGCAATACCCTGACCCACGCCTGCATACAGTCGCCGAGCCGGTGCAGCAAATAAATGAAGATATCCGCCGCCTGGTCGCCGACATGACGCAAACCATGTATGCGCTCGATGGCATCGGCCTGGCGGCAACCCAGGTCGATGTGCATTTGCAAATCATCGTGCTGGATGTATCCGAAAAAGGAAACAAGCCACAGGTGTTGATTAACCCCACCATCATCAAAATGGGTGGCAAGGCCGAGTTCGAGGAAGGCTGCCTGTCCGTGCCTGGCGTTTATGAAAGCGTCAGGCGTGCCGCCTGGGTGCATGTACGTGCACTGGACCTGAATGGCAAAACCATCGATGTACAGGCAGAAGGTTTAAAAGCGATGTGCATCCAGCATGAGATGGATCACTTGCAAGGGATGGTATTTGTCGAACATTTGTCGCCGACCAACCAGCGCCGCATCCTCAATTCGGTCAGCAAACACAGCCGCCGTGGCAGCACCAAGATTAGTAGCACCAGGGCAATTGTTAAATAATACTATTTCTTTTAAATTCAAATAGATGTGAATTAAATCTAATTTAAATTATTAGATTAATTAACTTGTGTATTTTGCTCTGCATTTCGCTACATACTGGGCTGCGCACTGAGCATCCATCACCCTTCTATCTTGCTGCCAACCGCGCTTCTACCGGTGCCATCGCACCGGTTGCAGGATGCCTTAATTTACTGACCCGCGCGACCAACACCTGCTCCAACTGATCCTGCTGCAACTTGTGTCGGGTCAGGTAATCATCCGGGATTTCAATTTCTGCAATCACTATTCCCTGCTCACGCGCAATCTCAAGCGCGCTGACCTTGCCGAACAAATCGATTTGCAAACCGGTTACCGGATTGCGGATGTCGATGAAGCGCGGCTCGATCGCATTGATGAATTGCTGTTCACTCAAGGAAGCCAGGACCGGAAAACATCCAGTAATTTCGATTCTCGTTTTCATGCGTACTCTGTTTGTATTTTGGGTTTAGTGCGTGTCTGGGTGCTGATGCGCGCATCAATCATTTCCACATAGAAACATTATCTGCGCTTTACTGCGCCTATTATCAGTCGTTCGTTGCGCTTTAACAAAATTAATGAGCTGCAAATTCTCTTTTGGCAATAAATTCGCGGGGTGCGAGACGACTTGAGATAAAATTCCGCCTTCCCCGCTTCTTTTACCGCCACTTTGCCGCCGTAGAGAATGAAAACCAAGCTCGCGCCAACTATCCGCTCCAAGCTGGTTTTACTCGTCATGGCCTGCGTGGTGCCGGCGGCCTTAATGGCCGTCCTGCTGATTACCCATGATTACCAGCGCGCCCGCGACCAGTTGTTGCTCAATTCGCTGAGCACGGCACGCGCCATGATATCGGTGGTCGACAGGGATTTCGCCAGCATCGAATCTTCGCTGATTACATTAGCGACCTCACCTTACCTGGCATCCAACGATTTGCGCGCCTTTTATAACCAGGCGCAGGATGTGCTGAAAAACCAGCGCGACCAGGATGGCATCAACATCGTACTGTCCGACAGCCAGGGCAACCAGTACCTGAATACCCACCAGCCTTACGGCTCCCCGTTACCACCGCATACTGAAATCATCCGCCTTGAAGAATTGTTCAAGGATGAGCAGCCAGTGATTTCCGACCTGTTCTTTGGCACGGTCTCCAAACAGAACCTGTTTGCCATTACGGTACCGGTACCCGGCCAGAGGGAGCCGCGCTACAGCCTGAGCGCCGGGGTATTGCCTGAACGCATGGATAAACTGCTGCAACAGCAGCATGTGCCGGAGGGCTGGATCGCCGCCATTTTCGACAGCAGCGGCACGATCGTCGCCCGCACCGGCAACAGGCCCGAACTGATAGGCAAAAAAGGGGTACCGGAAATCGTGAACCGGATGCGTACTACGGACGAAGACATGTTTGAAAGCGTGACCTACGACGGCACTGCGGTACAAACGGTCTTCAGCCGTTCCAAGATCTCGAACTGGTCGCTCGCCATTGGCATCCCGACGCAAGACATCATGCACGAACTGCGTAACACATTGTTCCTGCTGATCCTGGCCACGATTATCCTGCTCGCCTGCAGTGTCGCCGCCGCATGGCTGATCGGCGGTCGTATCGCCGATTCCATCCATGGCCTGACTGGTCCGGCACTGGCGCTGGGTGCCGGCAAACTGGTAACCGTGCCGCCGCTGCATTTGCGTGAAGCAGATGAAGTGGGCAATTCGCTGGCGCGCGCCTCGGAAATGCTGCATCAGGCGCAGCACCAGGCGAATCACGATGTACTGACGGGTTTGGCAAACCGCGCGCTGTTCCACGAAATCGTCAGCCAGCAGTTGGCGCTATGCGAACGTAACAATAGCGTGCTCTCCATCCTGTATATCGACCTGGATGGCTTCAAGGCCGTGAATGATAAATATGGCCATGAAGCGGGCGACAAATTATTGCGCGCCGTCGCGACACGCCTGAAAACAAACAGCCGCCATTCGGACGTGGTGGCACGACTGGGCGGTGATGAATTCGCGATGGTGATGGTCGGTGCGACCATGGATAATGCCCGTTTTGTTGCAGAAAAGATGGTGGAAGCGATTTCCGCACCTTATGTGCTGGACGACACGCTGACGTCACATATTTCTGCCAGTATTGGCGTCGCGACGTATCCTGAGTCGGGTACGACCAGCGAAGGCTTGCTGCATCGCGCCGATGGTGCCATGTATAAGGCGAAAAACCTGGGGCGACGACGCGTCGCGCTGGCCACCTCGAATTAACGCGAGCGGCAGCACTATCGTCGTAATGGTGGTCCTGCACCACCATTACCTAAGAATAAAGAAAAGAGTAAAGAAAGATCGGGCATGCGCTTCACCCCACACACCTTCTCCGTCCTGCGTCCTGTATTGGCACTGACTGCACTGCTCAGTCTCAATGCTCACGCGGCACGTCCGATGATTACCGACGATGCCCGCATCGTCGATGCCAAAGCCTGCCAGGTCGAAAGCTGGGTCAAAGGCAATAAAAACAGTACCGAATACTGGGCGATCCCGGCCTGCAACTTCACCGGCAACCTGGAAGTCAGCATAGGCGGCTCCGCCATCAACCAAAACGGACAAACGCAAAACCAAAGCTATGTGCTGCAAGGTAAAACCTTGTTCAAAACGCTGGAAAAAAACGGCTGGGGTATCGGCCTGGCTTTCGGTAACGCGATGCAGCCACGCTCGGATACGCAGCGCCACTTGCTCAGCTCACCGTACGCATACATCCCGGCCAGCTTCTCGTTCAAGGATGATCGCTTCGTGCTGCATACCAATGTCGGCTGGCTGCATGACAAACCAAACAACCGCAATCGCGCGACCTGGGGCCTGGGTTCCGAGACCCAGTTATCCGAGCGCACCTGGCTGATTGCAGAAACCTTCGATCAAAGCGCAGGTCGTCCTTTCTATCAGCTTGGTGTGCGTCACTGGCTAGTGCCTGATCATGTGCAGATCGATACCACCTACGGCAATCGCTTCGGCAGCGGTAGCGAAGAACGCTGGATATCGATCGGTTTGCGCCTGTTGTCAGTCCCCTTCCTGCCTTAACGAGTACGAACGCGCACGAACAACCACAAGCAAGCGCCGTAAAATCAAGGGCTTGCAGGTGCTTGTTTACTCTGATTAGTTAAAGTGAACTCAGAAAGAAAATCAGCCACTGCAAGAACTGCAGTGGCTGATTTGTTTGGGCCAGGCGTCAGGTCAGATTAGCCGCGATACAAATCATCGAGACGCTTCTTCTCTCTTTCCTCAGGCGAACCTGGCGCGGGTACTGGCGGTGCTTGCAGATGTGGTTCCGTATTGGGACCGGTGTTGAACATGCGCTCCCAGAAACTCTTCTGCTCATCCACATCCAGCGACTTGACCGAATCGCCATTGGCGTACTCATCGTACATCCAGTCGCCATCCACCTGCGTGACACCCGGCGGCGCTATCTTTGCCATCTCCGGTTTGCCGCGCAAGGCAGTACGCATATAGTCGATCCAGATCGGCAAGGCCAGCGTACCGCCAAACTCGCGGGTACCCAGCGAACGTGGCTTGTCGTAACCCATCCACGCCACGGCGACGATATCGCGACCGTAGCCAGCGAACCAGCCATCCATCGCATTATCGGTAGTACCCGTTTTACCGGCCAGGTCACTACGACCCAGGCGCTGGCTGGCCAGATAACCGGTACCGGAACGCACGACATCACGCATCATGGAATCGGTAATAAAGGCATTGCGCGGATCAATGGCGCGTGCGGTTTCGTCCCCTGCTTGCGGATGCTGTGCTTCCAGCAAGACCTTGCCACGCGCATCAACCACTTTCTGGATCAGATAAGGTGCGACCTTGAAGCCGCCATTGGCAAATACCGAATACGCACCCGCCATCTGCAAGGGCGTAACCGAACCGGTACCCAGCGTCAGCGTCAGGTTGGCCGGTTGCTTGTCGGCTTCGAAACCAAAATGGCCGAGATGCTCAATCGCATACGCCGGTGTGATCTTGCGCAGGATACGGATAGACACCAGGTTCTTCGAACGCTTGAGGCCGGTACGCATGGTCACCGGACCGTCGTATTTGCCATTGTCATTACCCGGATTCCAGGCTTTGCTGCCCTGCTCGCCTTCGCTATCCTCCGCCAGCGGCGCATCATTAATCAGCGTACCGGGAGAGAAACCTTTTTCCAGCGCAGCCGAGTAGATGAAAGGCTTGATAGTCGAACCCGGCTGACGCCAGGCTTGCGTGACGTGGTCAAACTGATTCAATGCGAAGTCGAACCCACCGACAAGCGCGCGTATGGAGCCATCCTGCCCAGTAACTGCGACGAAAGAAGCGGCGACAG
>JBEBUE010000097.1:0-8515 GCA_040393485.1 Herminiimonas sp. | reverse complement strand
TGTCTTCCAGCTTCGACAAGCATCTCGGTTCCGCTGCCAAGACCGCGAATAATAAAGACCTGAAAAACGTCGGCCCGAGCGTGCAATATAAATTGCGTGATCGTAATGGCCAGGCACGTGAGTATCACAACTACATGCAGCCGGTGCTGGTCGATGGTGCATACGTCTTCTTGGCAGGTATGCGTGAATCACCGGCTGATCCTTTCCGTTTCTTGCGCATACCTGCCGATGAAAACGATACGGTGGATGAATGGATGCGTTTGCGTGCCGCTATCCTCAATCCGCAATTGCGGGAGCTTGCCGCGCAGCGCTATGCGCAACGCGCCTTGCCGGATGCACGTGATGGTGTCAGTGCCTTGCGTGCGCAGTTGCAGGCTTCCGCTCTGAAGGGTTTGACAATTTTCGCGGGTGACGGACAGGATGCGGGTTATATTGCCGTGTCGAAGTTCCTCGAGCGTATTCCGGCACAGGATCAGGAAAAGGCTGCTGATATTTTCATGAAAATCATGAATGGCAGCATGTGGGACTTGTGGCAAATTGCGCGTGAGAAAGAAGGCTTGAAGCCAGTGGCGCTGGATGAAAAGCATGGCCGCTTCCTGCAACTTGCGACGAATGCTATTTCCGATTCTTTCTTCTATGGCGCGCCGGTTTATCTGCAATTGCAAGGCTTTGACGAGGTCAAGGCTTCGGTCTTGCAAGTGACACGTTCACCGGGGAAAAATATTGTCTACTTCGGCTGCCTCTTGCTGGTGCTGGGCGTGTTCTCTATGTTTTATATACGCGAGCGCCGCGTCTGGGTCTGGATCAAGTCGGAAGAGGGTGGCGGTGCGCACGCCATCATGGCGATGAGTTCGCAGCGCAAGACTCTGGATTTCGAAAAAGAATTTGAAGTATTTAAACAGCAACTGTTGCAAGCAGGACCAGCACAGAAATAAGCTGCTCAACTATACTAAGTTGCATGAGGCGTTCCGCTTTTATAAAAGAAGCATATAAAGAATTTACACCGCGCTGACCCGATGCGCCCCTGATGGAGCGTCGGGTGGTCGGTAGTAATCATTACGGAGATAGCAATGGATGCAGTACAAGAACAGATTTATACGCAGCCTCCTGGTTTCTTTAAACGGCTGACAGTGCTGGACTGGCTGTACGGCGCGCTTTTGCTGGCGGGGTCTTTGTTTGCGCTGAATCGTTTCGGGCATCACATGGATGTGTACGAAGAAGTCATTCTCGTATTGGCCGCGCCGACCTTTGCGTGGCTGGGCTGGTACTGGAAATCGGTGCGCTGGCTAATGGTGGTGCTCGCGGTTCTATCTCTCTTTGCAATTTCGATGTACGGCGGCACGCTGGCCGCGGCTGACCAACGATTCTTCCTTAAATATTTATTGTCCAGCCAGTCTGCGATTCTGTGGATGAGCACGCTGTTCCTGCTGTCCACCGTGTTTTACTGGGGCGGCCTGATTACACGTTCGGCGACCGGAGCTTCGCTCGGTAGTAAGTTGTGCTGGGCGGCGGTGGTGATGGGCTTTACCGGCATGCTGGTGCGCTGGTATGAGTCTTACCTGATCGGTTCAGATGTTGGGCATATTCCAGTCTCGAATCTGTATGAGGTATTCATTCTGTTCTGCATGATCACCGCTTTGTTTTATTTGTATTACGAGCAGGTCTATGCAACGCGTCAATTGGGGCCGTTTGTCTTGCTGGTGATTTCAGCCGCGGTCGGCTTCCTGCTCTGGTACACCGTGTCGCGCGATGCGGCAGAAATCCAGCCGCTGGTACCTGCCCTGCAAAGCTGGTGGATGAAGATACACGTACCTGCCAATTTCATCGGCTACGGGACTTTTGCATTGGCGGCGATGGTGGCGATAGCCTATTTGTTGAAGTCGCATGGCATGCTGGTTGATCGCCTGCCTGCACTGGAAGTGCTGGATGATGTGATGTACAAGGCAATTGCCGTCGGCTTTGCGTTCTTCACGATCGCCACTATCCTCGGTGCGTTGTGGGCAGCGGAAGCATGGGGTGGTTACTGGTCCTGGGATCCGAAAGAAACCTGGGCGCTGATTGTCTGGCTTAACTATGCATCGTGGTTGCATATGCGCCTGATGAAAGGTTTGCGTGGCAAGGTCGCCGCATGGTGGGCGGTCATTGGTTTGCTGGTAACGACGTTTGCATTCCTGGGTGTGAATATGTTCTTGTCGGGTTTGCATTCATACGGCGAACTGTAAGAAGTTGTATTAAGAAAAATACACACTTTGATGGTGGGATAAAAAAGGGGAAACTGAATTTGCAGTTTCCCCTTTCTGTTTTGAAACTCCTTTAAGGCTCGCGAGTCTGAGTAAGTTCAGGAGCCTTATCGAGATACGGAGCTGCTATGTTAATCAAACGCAATTCGAATGGAATTGAGCTTCCATTTGCATCAGAAATTACGCCGCGCCATGTCTTTGAGTCGCGGCGTGACTTTATCCGCAAGATGGCGGTTGGTTCCATCGCAGGAGGTGCATTGCTGGAGATGGCCGCACGCGAAGCTTTTGCCGCAGCTCCGGCAGCACAGAAACTCGCGGCGCAAGCGAATCCGGCTTACGTAGTACTCGATAAGCAGACTTCCTATAAAGACGCCACGACCTACAATAATTTTTACGAATTCGGTACTGACAAGGAAAGCCCGGCGCGTTATGCCTCGGCTTTGAAGACGCGGCCGTGGACAGTGTCGATAGAAGGTGAAATCAAGAAACCGATGACGCTGGATATTGACAGCCTGCTGAAGCTGGCGCCGCTGGAAGAGCGTGTTTATCGATTACGTTGCGTCGAAGGCTGGTCCATGGTGATTCCATGGATAGGCTATTCCCTCTCTGAATTGATTAAGAAGGTGGAGCCTACCTCCAACGCGAAGTACGTTGAATTCGTGACTATCGCAGATAAGGAAGCGATGCACGGTTTGAATCGTGCAGTGCTGGACTGGCCGTATGTGGAGGGCTTGCGTATAGATGAGGCCAACCATCCGCTGACGCTGCTGACCTTGGGTATGTATGGCGAAGTGCTGCCGAATCAGAACGGTGCGCCGGTGCGCATAGTGACACCGTGGAAATATGGTTTTAAATCGGCCAAATCCATCGTTAAGATACGTTTCGTCAAAGACCAGCCGCGTACAGCCTGGAATCTGGCGGCACCACGGGAATATGGTTTTTACTCGAATGTGAATCCGCAAGTCGATCATCCGCGCTGGTCGCAGGCCAGCGAACGCAGGATAGGCGAGGATGGCTTGTTTACCAAGAAGCGCCCGACCCTGATGTTTAACGGTTACAGCCAGGTCGCATCGTTGTACACCGGCATGGACTTGAAGAAATTCTTCTGATGTATTGTCGGATACATAGCCTGATGCAGACGCGGCGCTGTAACCTTTTGGCGCGGTGGACGAACTAAGTGTTATGAATACTCATCCTTCTCCGCGCCAACTCACATTGTTGAAGAGTGTGCTCTTCCTGCTGGCTTTGCTGCCTTTCGTCCGTCTCGCCGTATTCACGGTAACGGATCAGCTGGGGGCCAATCCTATCGAATTCATTACGCGCAACACTGGCGACTGGACCTTGTACTTTCTGTGCATGACGCTGGCGATCACGCCGCTACGTCGCTTCAGCAAATGGAACTGGTTGCTCAAGCTACGTCGCATGCTGGGTTTGTTTGCGTTTTTTTACGCCAGCCTGCATTTCATGACCTTCTTTTGGTTTGATCATTAATATCTGCGAATTGTGGGCAGATGTGCTCAAGCGCCCTTTTTTTACGGGGGGATTCACGGCGTTTGTCTTGCTGATCCCACTCGCAGTGACGAGTACGAATGGCATGGTCAAACGACTGGGTGGTAAGCGCTGGCAATGGCTGCACCGCCTGATCTATGCGATCGCTTTACTGGGAATATTGCATTACTGGTGGATGAAGGCGGGTAAGCACGATTTTGAACAACCGATTATCTTTGGCTCTATCGTGGGTGTGCTGCTATTGCTACGGGTGCTTTGGTGGTGGCAAAAACGTGTGCGGACACCGGTAGTGGTGGGGCGCGCAACATAAAAAAACGGGATGCTTTGCATCCCGTTTTTCTTTAAGCTATCAAGGCAGCAGTGATTCTAGTGCAAACAAATCGCTGGCGACTTCACGCTTGCGTATCAGGTGTACCTTGTCACCATCCACCATGACTTCTGCAGCTCGGCCACGTGTATTGTAGTTGGATGACATGGTCATGCCATACGCGCCGGCCGACATGATGGCGAGCAAATCACCTTCTTCTATCGCCAGTTCACGCGAGCGTGCCAGCCAGTCGCCGGATTCGCACACCGGACCTACTACGTCGTAGGTTGCCGCGGCACTATCGCGCTGCTGTACTGGCAGTACGCCGTGCCACGCTTCATACATGGCCGGACGCATCAGGTCATTCATCGCCGCATCGACAATGGCGAAATTTTTAGTCTCGCCGTGCTTGATGTACTGGACTTCGGTTAACAGGATGCCGGCATTGCCAACGATGGAGCGACCTGGTTCAAACAAAACCTTGATTGGCGCACCACCGTGCTTTTGTTTGCGCCATGTATCGATCTTCGCGAACAGGCGTGCCAGATAATCGCCGACCGCGACTGGTTGATCATTGTCGTAGTTGATGCCGATGCCGCCACCGATATCCAGGTGATGCAGATGGATACCTTCCGCATCGAGCGTGTCTATCAGTTCGATAAGCTTGTCCACTGCTTCCAGCAGTGGTGCATCGTCCAGTAACTGCGAGCCGATATGGCAATCAATCCCGACTACATTGATATTTGGCAAGGCTGCTGCCACGCGATAAGTCGTCAACGTGTCTTCATAGGCGATGCCGAATTTATTGTCTTTCAGGCCGGTCGAGATGTAAGGATGGGTCTTGGCGTCGACGTTCGGATTGACGCGCAAGGAGACCGCAGCCTTTTTACCCATTTCTGCGGCAACGGCATTCAATCTGTGCAATTCCGGAATGGACTCGACGTTAAAGCACAGGATGTCGTGCGATAGCGCGAGTTGCATTTCTTCGCGCGATTTGCCGACGCCGGAAAAAATAACTTTGCGGGGCGAGCCACCGGCTGCCAATACGCGTAATAATTCGCCACCTGATACGATGTCGAAGCCGGATCCCAGTTTGCCGAGCAGGTTCAGTACCGCCAGATTCGAGTTCGATTTGACGGAATAGCAAACCAGTGCGGTTTCGTCATTGCGACCGTGCTGTTTGCAGGCGTCAGCATACGCAGAGAAGTTCTCCACCAGCGCTGCTTTGGAATAGATGTAAGTTGGCGAACCGAATTGTTGGGCGATTTGCGCCAGCGGTGTATCCTCCGCGCAGAGTACACCGTCTTGGTAAGAAAAATGCGACATGATGGGTTTTACTTGGTCTCGGATGACGGAACTGCAGGAGCAGGAGTTTGTGTCGGTATTGTCGGCACGGCTTTCTTGTTCTGCCCGGATGGCGGTTTGGTACCCGGCATGTAGAGCGGACCTTTTTGGCCGCAACCGGCGAGCAGGCTGATGCAGGCGATGCCGGCAAGAGTAGGAAGCAACGCGACGAAGCGCGATAAACCAGATTGGGACTTCACGATTAGAATCACTGTTTAACGAAACGTGTTGGAGTGTAGCATGACCGAATCAGAATTCCTGAAGCAAGCAGAAGCAACTTTGGACCAAATTGAAGCCAGCCTGGAAGATCTGGCTGATAGCAGCGAGCTGGACGTGGAATGCACGCGTAGCGGCAATGTGCTGGAGATCGAATTTATCGATAACGGCACAAAAATCATCGTTAACAGCCAGGCGCCTATGCAGGAGCTGTGGGTAGCGGCCAAATCCGGCGGCTTCCACTTTAAGGCTGCGGGTACGCAATGGGTCAATACGCGTGATGGCGCCGAATTATTCGCTGCCTTGTCGGACATGGTCAGTCAGCAAGGTGGTGTAGACGTGGTGTTGCAAGACGCACATTAATTACAGATCTAAAAAAGCGGGACGCCTGATGAGGGTTTCCCGCTTTTTTATTGTCAAAATCAGAACAATTCGTTCTTCACTTCATCTTTGGTCGGTGCGTTGGATGGGCTGCTCGCCTCGCCGGCATCCAGGTTACGTACACCTAATCCTGGCGGGCTTTCTGCGTAATAGTATTCGCCATTGACCGTTACTATGCCTTCAGGCACAGTGCGCTCAACCATGGGCACATCCTTGAGTGCTTTCTGCATGTAGTTGATCCAGATCGGTAAGGCCAGGCCGCCACCGGTTTCACGATTACCCAGGTTTTTCGGCTGGTCGAAACCTATCCATGCAACACCGACGATATTTGGCTGATAGCCAGCGAACCAGGCATCGAAGGAGTCATTAGTGGTACCGGTTTTGCCTGCCAGGTCAGTACGTTTCAGTGCCATCGCCTTGACCGCGGTACCGGAGGTGACGACGCCCTTGAGCATGCTGTCCATCATGAAGGCATTGCGTGGATCGATTACGCGATTGGCTTCGTCGCCTGCGCGCTCAGGTTTGACTTCGGACAGTGTCTTGCCATTGGCGTCAGTGATCTTGGAGATCATGTACGGGCTGACTTTGTAGCCGCCATTGGCGAACACAGCATAGGCCGCTGCCATTTGCAGTGGTGTGACATTGCCAGCACCCAGTGCCAGCGTCAGGTATGGCGGGTTCTTGTCTGCATCAAAGCCAAAACGCGTAATGTATTCCTGACCGTATTTCGCACCTATCTTATGCAGGATGCGGATCGAAATCATGTTTTTCGACTTCGCCAGGCCTTTGCGCATGGTCATAGGGCCATCGTATTTACCATCATAGTTTTTCGGTTCCCACGGCTGGCCGCCAGTCTGCCCAGCATCGAAGCTGATAGGTGCGTCGTTGATGATGGTGGCAGGCGACAAGCCTTTTTCCAGGGATGCGGAATAGATGAAGGGCTTGAACGAAGAGCCGGGTTGACGCCACGCCTGCGTGACGTGGTTGAATTTGTTGCGATTGAAGTCGAAGCCACCGACCAGCGCGCGGATGGCGCCATCATCGGTATTGGCGGCGACAAAGGCTGACTGTACTTCGGGCATCTGGATGATGCTCCAGCTCTTGCCTTCCTGCATGACGCGGATCACCGCGCCACGTTTGACACGCTTGTTCGGCGCTGCTTTTTCGCTCAACAGATTGGCAGCGAAAGTCAGGCCTGCGCCCTCAATCTGGATTTCTTCGCCGGATACCAGGACTGCACGTACCAGCTTGGGCGTGGCTTCCAGCACGACAGCAGCGACCAGGTCATCACTATCCGGGTGGTTTGCCAGTTCGACTTCAATGGCGGCTTCTGCTTCTTCCTTATTGTTTGGGATTTCGATATAGCTTTCCGGGCCGCGATAACCATGGCGTTTTTCGTAATCCATGACGCCGCGTCGTACCGCGAGGTAGGCGGCATCCTGGTCAGCCTTGGTGATAGTGGTGAAGACGTTGAGGCCGCGGGTATAGGTTTCTTCCTTGAATTGTTCGTACACCAGCTGGCGTGTCATTTCGGCTACGTATTCCGCATGTACGCCGAACTCGCTGCTATTTGTCTTGATCTTGAGCTCTTCATCCTTGGCCTGCATGTATTCAGGTTCGCTGATATAACCTAGCTGGTACATGCGCTGCAAAATGTATTGCTGACGGGCTTTGGCGCGCTTCGGATTGACGACCGGGTTGTAGGCGGAAGGAGCTTTGGGCAGGCCGGCCAGCATTGCTGCCTCAGCGATGGTGATTTGCTGCAATTTCTTGCCGTAGTAAATCTGCGCGGCGGAAGAGAAGCCATAAGCACGCTGTCCAAGATAAATCTGATTCATGTAGACCTCGAGAATCTGATCTTTGGTGAGGTTTTTCTCGATTTTCCATGCCAGCAGTACTTCGTAAATTTTGCGCTTCAGCGTCTGTTCGCTCGACAGGAAGAAGTTGCGGGCTACTTGCTGCGTAATGGTGGATGCGCCCTGACGCGCGCCGCCGCTCAGATTGTGTACCGCCGCGCGCACGATACCGACATAGTCAACGCCACCATGCTCAAAGAAGCGGTCATCTTCAATGGCCAGTACAGCCTTTTTCATGATGTCCGGAATTTCCCGGATATGGACTAAATTCCGTCTTTCTTCGCCAAATTCGCCAATCAGCACGTTATCTGCGGAGAAAATGCGCAGTGGTATTTTGGGGCGGTAATCGGTCAGCGAATCCAGTGCCGGCAAATTCGGATAGGCCATGGCGAGGGCAAACACCAGTATCAATGCGCCTATCACGCCCAGGCCGGTAATCAGGCCGATCACTCCGAGAGTGAGCCGTAGTGCCAGATTCGGTGCGCGTTTTTTAGGTGATTTTGATTCAGTGCTATCGGACGATGATTGTTTGGAAGCCATGCAGGGAGGAAAAGTGAGGGGTCGATATTCGAGCCATTATAGCTGGCTGCTGCTTGGGGGCGCGATTGTTACAGGAACTCATTTAATAAATATCCATGCGCGAGGATGCGTCTATTTGTTAA
>JBEBUE010000096.1:0-8543 GCA_040393485.1 Herminiimonas sp. | reverse complement strand
CGATGCGCTTGCGTGCGCAGCAATCCGGCAACCTGAAAAACAGCAAACAGCTCAAAATCAGTTCCAGTCCGCGCCTGGCACCGCCACCTGAATATGCAGATGATGCCCGTTACTACTCAGTACCACCACCACCGCAAACCATCGTCATCGAATCGGCACAACCGGATGTGGTGTACGTACCTGATTACAATCCGGCACTGGTGTATGGCGCACCGATACCGGTTTATCCGAACTATGTTTATCACCCCGGCTATGGCGGCAACTTCATTGCCGGTAGCATCATTTCCTTTGGCGTCGGCATTATCGTCGGCTCGGCACTCACGCATCATGGCGACTGGGGCTGGCATTCTTGGGGTATGAATTGGGGTGGCCACGGTCCTGGTTATGGTAGTAACTATGGACCTAACTATGGACCGGGCAATGGCTGGACGCGTCCTGCCGTGACTTATAACAACACGGTTTATGCGCCCCGCTCCAGCATCACAATCAACCGCAATTACGATACACGCATCACTACCAATAACTTCGGTGGCGTCAACCGGCCACCGTTAAGCGGCAATGTAAATGAAAGCGCCAACGGTAATCGGCCAAACTTTGGTAATCCCAACGTAGCGGGCAATCCGAATCAGCACAGGCCGCCACCCAATAACGGTGCGATGACAATGCCGCATTTTTCCCCGGCTGACCAGCACGAAGGCGCACGTCCGGCCGCACCGGCACCGCAATTCCATGCGGATCGCCCAGCTCCAGCTTTGCCAGCGAGCGAAAATCAACTACGGCAAAGCGAACGCAGGCAGGATAGTCGCCCACGTTCAGAGACCGGTGAACGACTGAATTCCGCTGAGATGCAGGGTTCGCCTTCGCGCCACTCGTTATCCACTTCAGGTCGTCCGCAAACGCCACCTGAGCGCACCTTTGATCGTAATGAAAACCGGGCACCGACCAGCTTGCGTTCAGACGATGTGCAACGTGGCGGAATCAACCAGCGGCATGAAGACTTCAGACAGCAATCGCGTCCTGAACCACGCGCTTACAATCCACCGATCGCACCGCAAATGAATGCGCAACCGCAGATGCATCAGCAAATGCAACAGCAAATGCAACAGCAGATGCAGCAACAGCCGCGTCCGCAAGCGCCACAATTCCATCCGGCACCACAGCAAGCGATGCCGCACCCGCAAGAACCACGCGTACAAGCACCGCGCCCACCACAAGCACCGCAACATATGCAGGAAAGAGCACAACAGGAACGTCCGCAACAACATGCGCAAGAGCGGCCTCATCCTGCACCACGACAGGAAGAACGGCGCGAAGGCAGATAAGCACCCGGTATAGCCCAGGGCAGTCTGACTGCCTGGGCATACCGGTCGGCTGCTATCATGGCGACTGTCGAATCACAGTCGGTACCTGCATATGAACCATCCTTCTGCCAACTGGCAAACACGCTTTATCCAACTGGCCACCGAGGCCGCCGGCGATGACGGTGCGCACGACATCAATCACTTGCATCGTGTCTGGCATACGGCAGAAACTTTATTAAACGACTACCCGGAAGCGGATGCGCTGGTCGTGCAGGCAGCATGCTATCTGCACGATCTGGTGAATCTGCCCAAGAACGATCCGCAACGTCACCTGGCATCACGCCAGGCGGCTGAACTGGCATGCCGCGAATTGAGCGGCATGAACTTTCCCGCCGATAAACTCCCTGCACTGGCGCATGCGATAGAAGCGCATAGTTTCTCTGCAGCGATTACACCGACAACGATAGAAGCACGCATAGTGCAGGATGCTGACCGGCTGGATGCCTTGGGTGCGGTTGGCCTGGCGCGTTTGTTTTATATCGCTGGCAGGATGGGCAGCGAACTGGCGCATCCGGATGATGCATTGGGTACGCAGCGCGGGCTGGATGACAAGCGTTACGCGCTGGATCATATAGAGGTGAAGCTGGCTACCCTGCCCGCCAGCATGCAGACCGAGGCCGGACGACGGCTAGGCCAGCAGAGGCTGGAGTGGATATATGCGTTTCGCGGGACTTTCCTGCAAGAGTGGGAGGGAAAGTGATTGTTGGCTGCGTCAGAACCGTCAGCTCATAACGGCGGCAACAGGCGATAGCCGACCGCCGTCTCAGTCAACAGATATCGCGGCTGTGCCGGATCATCCTCCAGCTTTTGCCGCAAATGCCCCATGTATATACGCAAATAATGTCCGCTTTCCGAGTGCGACGGGCCCCATACTTCACGTAATAATTGCGGATTGGTCACGACGCGACCGGCATTTGCCACCAATACACTCAGCAAGCGATATTCGGTCGGCGTCAAATGCACCATCTGGTTTGCCTTCGTGACCAGACGTGCATTCAGGTCAACCTTAATATCACCGAAAGTAAAGCTACCTTGCGCATCGCCATCTCCCCTGCGATGCCTGCGGATGGTAGAGCGCACGCGTGCCAGCAATTCACCGACACCAAAAGGTTTGATCAAATAATCATCGGCACCGGCATCCAGTGCCTTGATTTTGTCACCTTCGCTGACACGTGCTGACAGTACGATAATCGGCACCTGCGACCATTCGCGGATATCAGCGATGAAATTCATGCCGTCACCATCCGGCAAACCGAGATCGAGGATGATGAGGTTGGGCTTGCGGGTGCCGGCATCGATCAGGCCACGTTTCATGGTTTCGGCTTCAAATACCTGCCAGCCCTCTTCCTCCATGGCGGCACGCACGAAGCGACGGATTTGCGGTTCGTCTTCTACCAGCAATGCTACCGGGACTGATTCGCTCATGGTTTTTGATCTGTTAGATCGCCCTCATCCATGTCCGGCATGGCTGGAGGCGTGCCCAAAGGCAAGGTAAAAGTAATCGCTGCGCCACCTTGCGGTGCATGTCCACCACGAATAGTGCCTCGATGCGCCTCGATGATCGCACGACAAATTGCCAGGCCTAGCCCCACTCCTGGCGTCGCTGATTCGCGTTCACCGCGCGTGAATTTCTCAAAAATAGCTTCTTCCTGTCCGGCTGGCAAGCCAGGACCATTATCGTAGACCGTTACACTCAGGTACTGTCCACTCGTCTCCGCAGCTATCGTGATCTGCGAACCTGGGGAGGTGTATTTGCTGGCGTTCTCCAGCAAATTACACAACACACGTTCTATCAGTACTGCATCAAATTGAACCAGCGGTAGCCCAGGTGCCAGCCTGGTCACAACGTGATGCTTGCCGAGCAGTGATTGCACTGCGCGCAGCGAACTCCCAACCACTTCTTCAAACGGTTGCCACTGCAGGTTGAGTTTCACCTCGCCACTTTGAATACGCGCCATATCCAGCAAATTGGTAACCAGATTCCCCATGCGCAGGGCTTCCTCGTGCAAGGCATGCGCCAGCTCTTGCTGCGCCACGTCCAGTTCCGGCTTCGATCTGGTCAGCGATTCAGACAAGCCCACCAGCGCTGTTAAAGGTGTACGCAGGTCATGCGATATCGCTGCCAGCAAGGAATTGCGCAGGCGCTCCGACTCCATGCGCAGCAAGGCATCCTGCGCCACTTCGATGTAATGCACACGTTCCAGTGCAATCGCCGCCAATGCAGCAAAGGTATCCAGTTGCCTGCGCTGCTCGGGAACCAGCATCCAGCGCCGGTTATCCGGTTTGATCGCCAACACACCGCGCGTGCGCATCGGGGCGACTAAAGGCAAGTAAAAATAGGCGCTGGCAGGCAGAGTGTCGGTACCCATACCTGCAGATGTCGCGTGATCAAATGCCCATTGCGCAATGCCAACGTCGATTTCATTAGCCTGTGAGGTTTGCAGGCGAGCTTCATCATTCGGCAATAGCAAAATCGCGCGCGCACGGAAGGTGCGCTGGATAAAGTTTTGCGTGGTTTCGAATACCTGCTCGGCCTGCAAGGCACTGGATAGTTCGCGCGCGAACTCATACAAGGCCCGCGCCCGCCCTTCTCGTTGCGCTGCTATCCTGGCCTGGAAACGCAAGCCTGAGGTTAGCTGGCCGACGATCAGGCCGACTACCAGCAAGACTGAAAAAGTGACCAGATACTGCACATCGCTGACCGCGAAGGAAAACCGCGGCGACACAAAGAAGAAATCAAATACGGCCACGCTGAGGAAGGCCGCCAGCACTGCGGGGCCGCGCCCGAAGCGCACTGCAATCAACACTTCGGCCAGCAGGAACAACATGACGATATTCGCCAGGTCGAAATGCGGCATCATCGGCGTTGTTACCAGTGCCGTCAAAATACAAATTGCCACCGACCAGGCGTAAGGTATGTAGGGTGACCGGCCGTTTTCTGCCGCATCCTCATCCTGTACAGCCTTTCTTTCAGCGGTACTTGCGGTCGCGCTACGTTCCTGGCGTTCGCCGGTTTCTATCAGATCGATATCCGGCGCATAAGCTGCGATCCGCTGTGCGTGCGGTTTGCGCCACGGCCAGTGGCTGTGATTGCGGCCAAGGATGATGCGTGAAAAGTTATGGCTACGCGCATAGCCGACAATCTCCTGGGCAATATCACTCCCTGGCAAGACAGCGGTCGTCGCGCCCAGATCCTGTGCCAGCTTGAGTGTCTTCAGGATACGTTCGCGCTCGGACGGTGCCAGTCGCTGTAATTTCGGTGTTTCTACGTACACCGCATGCCACTGCGCATTCAATTGACTGGCGAGTTGCGCCGTGCTGCGGATAACATGTTCAGCACCAGCCCTCGGTCCGATACAGGCCAGCAAGTCGGAATCTGTCTTCCATACTGCATTGATCGATTTTTCGACACGGTAAGCCTGTACATCGTCTTCGATCCGGTCTGCCGTGCGGCGCAAAGCCAGTTCGCGCAGCGCGATCAGATTGCCTTTGCGAAAAAAATTACGTGATGCGCGTTCCGCCTGCTGCGGTTGATAGACCTTGCCTTCTTTTAGCCGCCTTAACAAATCATCAGCAGGAATATCCACCAGTACGATTTCGTCGGCCTGGTCGAACACGGTATCCGGCAGCGTTTCCGCCACCCGGATACCGGTGATGCCGCCTATCACATCGTTCAGGCTTTCCAGATGCTGCACATTGACCGCTGTAAACACATCAATGCCGGCAACCAGCAGTTCCTCTACATCCTGCCAGCGTTTAGGGTGACGCGAACCCGGCGCATTTGAATGCGCCAGTTCATCCACCACGATCAGGGCTGGCTTGCGCGCCAGTGCTGCATCGATATCAAACTCGGCGATGGTTTTATCGCGGTAGGCGATTTCCTTGCGTGGCAGGATTTCCAGTCCATCCAGCAAGGCTGCCGTTTCCTTGCGCCCGTGCGTCTCTACCAGCCCGACCACCACATCGCGCTTCTCAGCCTGCATGCTGCGTGCGGCATTCAACATTGCGTAGGTCTTGCCCACCCCTGCCGAGGCGCCAAAATAAATCCGCAGCTTGCCGCGCGACGCACGTCTTTCCTGCGCCTGCATTTGCGCCAGCAAGGTATCAGGATCGGGGCGTAGGGGTTCGCTGGATGGCATGTAAGGTTTGGCTGTGATGTGACATCGATTGTGACACATTCGGATGCTGCTTACGCAACACCCGAACTATACTAAATAGCTGCGGCTAATACCTGTCAACGCTGCTCCAGTGCTAGATTCAGTGCCAGCACATTCACGCGATTCTCACCAAAAAATCCCAGGTACTGCGGCTGGCTTATGCGATCCACTATCGCCTTGACTTCTTCCTGTGCCAATTTGCGGACCCGCGCTACACGCGGTATCTGATAGTAGGCGGCAGCGACGCTGATATCCGGGTCCAGGCCGCTACCAGACGGGATCGCGGCAGTATTATCCGGATCTGCTGCCTTCAACGCATCTATCCGGCTTTTCACGGCATCAAGCAATGCAGGATTGGTTGGCCCCAGGTTGGAGCCGCCCGAAGCAGCGGCATTATTTGGCATAGGCGCGGTGGCCGATGGACGGCCCCAGAAGTACTGCGGCGAACTGAATGCTTGCCCGATCAGGCTGGAGCCGACCAACTCGCCATTGCGCGTAACCATGCTGCCGTCTGCCTGGTCAGGGAAAGCGAGCTTACCGATGCCGCTCACTGCATACGGATAAATTACGCCGCAAATCAAAGTCAGCATGGCGAATATGACCAATGCGGGACGAAACGTGGATTTCATAATCTTATTTCCTTAAACGAGATGGAGCAGACTCAGGATCATGTCGATCAGCTTGATACCGGCAAACGGCACCAGTATCCCGCCCAGGCCATAGATCAGCATATTGCGACGTAACAGCGAGGCCGCACCCACGGCGCGATACTTCACCCCTTTCAATGCCAGCGGTATTAACACCACGATGATGAGCGCATTGAAAATCACGGCAGACATAATGGCCGATGAAGGACTGCTCAGTTGCATCACGTCCAGTGCTTTCAACTGCGGATAGGTAGTGACAAAAGCCGCGGGGATGATGGCGAAGTACTTCGCCACATCATTTGCGATCGAGAACGTGGTGAGCGAACCGCGCGTCATCAGCATCTGCTTGCCGATCTCGACGATTTCCAGCAACTTGGTCGGATTCGAATCGAGGTCAACCATATTGCCCGCCTCTTTCGCCGCCTGCGTACCCGAATTCATCGCCACCGCCACGTCGGCTTGCGCCAATGCCGGGGCGTCATTCGTACCGTCGCCGGTCATCGCCACCAATCGCCCCTGCCCCTGGTAGTCACGTATCAGCTTGAGTTTGTCCTCCGGCGTGGCTTCCGCGAGGAAGTCATCGACACCTGCTTCGGCGGCAATTGCTGCTGCCGTCAATCTGTTGTCACCTGTGATCATCACGGTCTTAATGCCCATGCGACGCAGTTCGGCAAAGCGTTCCTTGATACCGCCCTTGACGATATCCTTCAGCTCTACAGCACCCATCACGCGGCCATCATCAACCACCACCAGGGGTGTACTGCCACGTCGTGAAATATCGTCAACCAAGCGCGACACTTCTTCCGGGAAGCTGCGCCCCAGTGCTTCCACATGCTTTTTCACCGCATCAACCGAGCCCTTGCGGATGGCACGCTCACCCAGGTCAACACCACTCATGCGAGTCTGCGCACTGAAGTGAACAAAGCTCGCCTGCAAGGCTGCGATATCGCGTTCGCGCATATTGAATTTCTGCTTTGCAAGGATCACAATACTGCGCCCTTCGGGTGTTTCATCAGCCAGCGAAGCCAGCTGCGCGACATCAGCCAATTGAATCTGCGTCACACCAGGTGCCGGATAGAACTCCGAAGCCTGCCGATTACCCAAAGTAATGGTGCCGGTCTTATCCAGCAAGAGCACGTCCACGTCGCCTGCCGCTTCAACTGCACGACCGGAAGTGGCAATCACGTTCGCCTGCATCATGCGGCTCATGCCGGCCACACCGATGGCGGATAACAAGCCACCTATCGTGGTCGGGATCAGGCAGACCAGCAAGGCGATCAATACCGTAATCGTGATCGGCGAACTACTTACGCCGGCCGCTTGCGCCATTTCAACCGAGAACAGCGACATCGGCAATAAAGTCACCGTCACAACCAAAAACACGATGCTCAGCGCCACCAGCAAGATCGTTAATGCGATTTCATTTGGTGTCTTTTGACGTTTCGCGCCTTCGACCATTGCAATCATGCGATCGATGAACGCCTCGCCCGGATTTACCGCGATCCGGACCACCAGCCAATCGGACAGGACGCGGGTGCCGCCGGTCACGGCCGAGAAATCACCGCCAGACTCGCGGATCACCGGGGCGGATTCACCGGTGATTGCACTTTCATCCACCGATGCCACGCCTTCTATCACTTCACCATCGACCGGGATCACATCACCCGCTTCGACCAGCACGGTATCGCCCTTGCGTAAATCGGCTGGTGATGCGGGCAGCCACGTGGTGCCATGCTTGGGTATCGCCAGCTTCTTCGCCAACACGGTTTGCTTCAAGGCGCGCAACGATTCCGCCTGTGCCTTGCTGCGCCCTTCCGCCAGCGACTCGGCAAAATTGGCAAACAATACGGTGAACCATAACCATACCGAAGCAGCAAGAATGAAGCCCGGACTGGCTTCGCCCTGTCCGCTAAGCGACTGGATAAACAATAAGGTGGTAATGATGCTGCCGATATATACGACAAACATCACGGGACTACGCAATTGCACACGTGGATTCAGTTTTTTAAATGAATCTGCAATGGCCGGACCTATCAGCTTGCTATCAAATAGCGACAGGTTCTGGCGCGTCATGCTGGCAGCCTTGGTTTCTGACATACGCATAATAAATACTCTCTGTTAGATCATGGAGGGCATGCACGCATGCATGCCGTAGATATTATTTAAATAGTTGCAAGTGCTCGACCACGGGACCCAGCGCCAATGCCGGTACATAGTTCAGGACACCAACCAGCAAGACGGTGCCGACCAGCAAGGCGACGAATAGCGGGCCATGCGTAGGCATGGTTCCGGCGTTGACTTCGAGTCGCTTCTTCGCTGCCAGCGAACCGGCAATCGCCAGCACCGGCACGATGACGGCAAAGCGTCCGAACCACATC
>JBEBUE010000095.1:0-8580 GCA_040393485.1 Herminiimonas sp. | reverse complement strand
CGCCGGGCTACCCCCGGAAACGCACTCATCCACGGATAAAGAAAAGCGTCACCAAAAACAAATCCAAAAAGAAAATAAAAAAGCGCCCCGGGAGGCGCTTTTTTTTAACTTATAGGAAATCTTCTTATTTCAAAGTCATGATCCAGGAAACCAACGTCCGGGCCTCAGCCTCACTAACCTGGGCATTAGCCGGCATAGGCACAGCACCCCAGGTACCGCTACCGCCCTTCAATACCTTTTGCACAAGTTTGTCTTCTGCACCTTTTTGACCAGCGTATTTCGCTGCGATGTCTTTAAATGAAGGACCCACCACCTTGTTAGTCACTGAATGGCAAGCCATACAATTCTTTGCTTTCGCCAAATCAGCATTCGCCAGCGCGACATTCGACACGCCTGCAGCCAGAACCAAACCAAGCAACAAAGTACGTTTCATGCTTTTCTCCACAAGATTGATCGCCGCCATTCTACCGTGTTTTGCGTGTCATGATAGCGCACGCCCATACTGCTATAACGTCACGCTAACACGCAAGTTGACGTGTGCAATTGACCGTTACTCTTTTTCACAATATGCTGCCGCGAAAGGGAGAATTCATGCTACTCATCATCGCGATCGTTTTATTGGCCGTTTTGAAATACTTTGAAGTCGGTCCACTCGCCAGCCTGTCGTGGTGGTGGATTGCAGGCTTGTTCGTGGTCGCCTTTATCTGGTTTGAGTTCGTCGAACGCATGCTGGGACTAGATAAACGCAAAGCGCATGAGCAATTGGAAAAAGCGCGCCAGGATCGCGTGAAGAAAACCTTCAAATAACGAACCACTGATAGGCTGATTCGCCACTGCCATCATCGGCCTGGTTTTTCCTACACCAGCGCTAGTCCTACACCGAGTAAACATTTCTAAACAAAAACTGCTCTTCCTTGACCCCATGCGGCAGAGAGGTTCTACTAGGGACTGCAGAGCCTGTTCATTAAATTTTAAAGTGAGGCCACCTTATGCGCCTACCTTTAATATTTACAGCGCGCCCATCCAGCCCCGGCTGGCGACTCCCCATCATCGTCTTCCTGCTGGCCGCCATGGTCGGCGGCTGGATTTGTTTCAAAACTGAATCCAATCGCAGGGAAATCGAGATGGCACGGGCAAATCAGCTCGTCTCCAGTTATGCCACCGCGATTACCCGGCAATTCGACCACGCACTGTCCGCCGCCAATGCGCTGGCAGTGATGGTGCATCAGGGTAAAGGCCAGGTTACCGAGTTCCCGAGCCTCGCCAAGTACATGCTGAATATGTACAAAGGCGCTTATGCCTTGTCACTCGCCCCCGGCGGCGTCGTGCAGCAAATCGAGCCAGCCGCCAGCAATGCCTGTGTCAATGGTCACGATATGCTGGCAGGCATGGACCGCGCCACGCTGGTGCCTACCATGGACCAGAATGTGGTCGAATTCTACGGCCCCATCCGCTTGCTGCAAGGCCCCCTGGGCGCCATCGGCAAACTACCCGTGTTCCTGAAGAATGCAGAAGGCGTAGCCAGCTTCTGGGGCTATACCGTGGTGACCTTGAAATTTCCTGATGCCTTCAGTGAAGCACGCCTGGATGATATGGAAAACCATGGTTATACCTATCGCCTGACCGGCAAGAATCCGCAAACCAATAAGATCGAGCTGATCGCAGCTTCGCGCAAACCCCTGCAAGGTCGTAGCTACACGCGCCAGGTAAAAGTGGGGAGCGATGAATGGACGCTGGAAGTCAGCAAAAAGAACAGCTGGCAACATGGCGCACGCCTGCTCATGGCATCCGTCATCGTCATTATCGGCAGTCTCTGCATGGGCTGGTTCGCCTATATTCTGGTCGGCGTCATTAATAGTCGCCGCGAGTTGCAAAGCATTGCGCAGTACGATGCCTTGACCGGCCTGCCGAATCGTCGCCTGCTGGAAAGCCATCTGAAGCAGGCTATTGCAGGCGCTGCGAATGGCGAACATCAGGTCGCGGTCTGCTTCCTCGATCTCGACGGCTTCAAGGAAGTCAACGATAGTCTGGGCCATGCGACCGGCGATTATCTGCTGCAGCAAATGTCGCAACGCCTGCATAACTGCATGCGTGCAAGCGATATGCTGGCACGCTTTGGTGGCGATGAATTCGTCATCGTCCTCAACGAACTGCATGCGATAGACGAATGCGAAAGAATCCTGGCACGCGTGATCAAGGCCGCACAGGAAGCTGTAGAAATCAACGGCAAACAAATCGTCGTATCAGCCAGCATAGGCGTCGCCATGTATCAGCCTGGACTCGGGCTAGAGGAGCTCATGCAGCGCGCCGATGCCGCCATGTACCGGGCCAAGCAACTCGGAAAAAATAAATACGTATTCGCCGATTGATTTACCCATGGCCTGAGCAATTGTGCAGGCGACTAAGTCACACTTTGTGCAAAGGCATCAGTGGATAGGCAATTTGTATCGAAGCCAATAGCAGCAAGGCTGAGCGCACTGCGACTATGAGTTTCCCCCAGACTTATCCACAGAATATGTGGATAAAGAAAACAAAAATACCTTACTCCACACGCATAAAAAAAGCCGGCATCAGCCGGCTTTTTTAGGTACACAGCAAGCAGCTATCAGCCAGTCACTGCGCCCTTGCTGGCGGTCGAGGCCAGTGCTGCGAATTTCGACAGGACACCGCGTGTGTAACGTGGAGCAGGTTGTTTCCAGTTAGCGCGACGACGTGCGATTTCTTCTTCCGGTACGTTCAATTGGATCAGCAGATTGTGTGCATCGATGGTGACCGAGTCACCCTCTTCTACCAGACCAATCAGGCCGCCCACGAACGCTTCCGGCGACACGTGACCAACCACCATGCCCCAGGTACCACCCGAGAAACGACCATCGGTGATCAAACCAACGGACTCGCCCAGACCCTGACCAACCAGCGCCGATGTCGGTGCCAGCATCTCAGGCATACCAGGACCACCTTTAGGGCCGAGATAGCGCAAGACCAGGACGTCGCCAGCAACGATTTTCTTCGCCATGATGGCGTCCATTGCCGAGTACTCGTCGTCGAATACACGTGCCGGGCCGGTGATCACAGGGTTTTTCAGGCCGGTGATTTTTGCTACGCAACCTTCAGGCGACAGATTGCCTTTCAGGATCGCCAGATGGCCTTGTTCGTACAGCGCATCCTTGATCGGATGGATGACTTTTTGATCTGCGCTCGGTACCGATGGTACGTTCGCCAGTGCTTCAGCAACGGTCTGACCTGTGATGGTCATGCAATCGCCGTGCAACAAGCCTGCATCCAGCAAGACCTTCATGACTTGTGGAATACCGCCAGCTTTGTGCAAGTCGGTTGCCACGTATTGACCCGATGGTTTCAAGTCGCAAATGACAGGGACTTTCTTGCGCATACGTTCGAAGTCGTCGATGGTCCATTCAACTTCAGCAGCGTGAGCGATCGCCAGGAAGTGCAACACGGCATTGGTCGAACCGCCGGTCGCCATGATGACGGCAACTGCGTTTTCGATTGCTTTGCGGGTCACGATATCGCGTGGCTTCAGGTCCTTCTTGATTGCTTCGATCAGCACGCGTGCGGATTCCGCAGCAGAGCCGACTTTTTCATCATCAGGGTTAGCCATGGTCGACGAGTACGGCAAGGCCAGGCCCAGCGCTTCAAATGCCGACGACATAGTGTTTGCTGTGTACATACCGCCGCAAGAACCGGCCGATGGGCAGGCATTGCGTTCGATACCGTCGAAGTCTTCTTGCGACATGCGGCCCGCAGTAAATTCACCGACAGCTTCAAATGCGGAAACGATGGTCAGGTCTTTACCTTTCCAGTGACCCGGTTTGATGGTGCCGCCGTATACATAAATACTAGGCACGTTGGTGCGCAGCATCGCGATCATGCCGCCTGGCATGTTCTTGTCGCAACCACCGATGACCAGCACGCCGTCCATCCATTGGCCGTTGACGGCTGTTTCGATACAGTCGGCAATAACTTCGCGCGAAATCAGCGAATACTTCATGCCTTCAGTACCCATGGACATACCGTCAGAAATCGTCGGTGTGCCGAATACTTGTGGATTGCCGCCGGAATCCTTGACGGTTTTAATGGCGATATCAGCCAGCTTTTGCAAGCCGGAGTTACATGGCGTGATGGTCGAGTGGCCGTTGGCGATACCAACCATCGGTTTGTCGAAATCTTCCTTTTCGTAGCCCATGGCGTAATACATGGAGCGATTCGGGCTGCGGGAGATACCTTGTGTAATATTTTTCGAACGGCGATTGAATGCCATGATGACTCCAGAAATGAACTATCGGTAGTACGTCGCAATTTCAACACCAAGGGGCTGCGACGATTGCCTGCCCGGTAACAGGGCAAATCCTTGAAAAGACGCCTAGATTGCCTTGCGCCGTGCTTCGTGTCAAATATATGATTCCATCATGATCAATATGCAAAATATATTGATATGAGGTAAATTAAGCCCATGAATATAGAACTCCGGCAGTTACGCCACTTCGTCACGGTCGCCGAGGAAATGCACTTCGGCCGCGCCGCACAGCGCCTGCACATGACGCAGCCGCCGCTGTCGCAGTCTATCCAGGCACTGGAGGCATTGCTGGGCGTGCAACTGTTCCGTCGCACCAGCCGCAGCGTGGCGCTGACTCCGGCCGGCATCGCCCTATTACCGGAGGCACAACGCATCCTGCAGCAAACCGCTGCGTTGCCGGACCTGATGCGGCGTGCGGCGTCCGGTGCGTCGGGTCGACTTTCACTGGCCTTTGTATCAACTGCCGACTACAGCGTACTACCGCACTTCCTGCGTGAATTCCGCGAAGCTTATCCGCAAGTCGAGATCGATTTGCGTGAAGCCACCACCGACGTGCAGCTGGATGAACTGGCGCAGGGACGCATAGATGTCGGCCTGCTGATCCCGCCGCTGCCGGACAAAGCCAGACTGCAACTGGATTATTTGCCGGTTTTATCTGAACCTTTGATCCTGGCTGTACCTAAGGGATTGAACGCAGTGCGTGGCAAGCAGACGGTAGCCTTGCAGGCAGTCGCTGAACTGCCGCTGATCATCTTCCCGCGCCGGATTGCTCCTGCCTTCCATGATGCGATCCTGGCCTGTTATCGCGACGCTGGCCTGACGCCGCATATCGGACAGGAAGCGATACAGATGCAAACCATCATCGGTCTCGTATCAGCGGGCATGGGCATCGCGCTTGTGCCACAATCCGTATCAAACTTAAAACGCCCCGGCGTCGACTACAAGGCATTGGCAGATAAAACGCCGCTGGTCGAAACCGGCATGGCATGGCGACGCGATAATACGTCGCCGGTATTAAACGCTTTTCTGGAATTACTGAGAAAGAAATAGAAATATGTGGATACACCCTATGCCCGATCCGGTTGCCATTTCAATCGGCCCCCTCGCCATCCGCTGGTACGGCCTCATGTACCTGGCAGCATTTGCACAATTCATCTGGCTGGCGCGGGTACGCATCAAGCAACCACATATCGCACGTGCCGGCTGGAAGAAAGAAGACATAGACGACATGCTGTTCTACGGTGTGCTCGGCGTCATCATCGGTGGTCGCCTCGGTGAAGTCCTGTTTTACGATCCGAGCTATTACTTCTCCAATCCGCTCGAAATCTTCAAGGTATGGAAAGGCGGCATGTCCTTCCACGGTGGCTTCCTCGGTGTGCTGCTGGCGATGAGCGTGTGGGCCAACCGTCAACGTCGCAACGTACTGGATGTGTGGGATTTCATCGCGCCTATGGTGCCGCTTGGCTATGCCTTTGGTCGCCTCGGTAACTTCATCAATGCCGAACTGCCAGGCCGTGTCGCCGATGCCTCACTGCCATGGGCCATGATCTGGCCTAACGTCGATAACCTGCCACGTCATCCATCACCTTTATATCAGGCGCTGGTCGATGGCTTGCTGATGTTTATCCTGCTGTGGCTGTTCGCACGCAAGGAACGACCACGCATGGCGGTCGGCGGCATGTTCTGTTTGCTGTACGGTTCGGCGCGCTTCTTCACTGAATACTTCCGCATGCCGGATTATGAAGTGCACTTCGCCAATTTCACCATCTCTGCCGGACAGATGTTATCGGTACCACTGATCGCACTGGGCATCGTCATGCTGCTGATTGCTTATCGCAAAAAGCCTGCATGATGACTTTCCTTTAATCGATTAGAGATACCCCATAGATGACAGCCTGGCTCGCCTTTACCAAACTCGCTGATACCAACTTCACAATGCCGCTGGCCGCACTGCTTGCAGTGTGGCTGGCAGCAGCACGCGCCTGGCGTCCGGCTCTTTGCTGGTGTCTGTTATTTGGCTTCGGTATCTTCCTGGTCGCAGCGACCAAGATTGCTTATGTCGGCTGGGGCATAGGCATTGCCGCTATCGATTTCAAAGGCTTCAGCGGTCACGCGATGCGGGCAATGTCCATCGCACCGGCATTCCTGTATGTGTTGTTGCAGGATCAGGGTAATCGCAAGCTGAAGCTGGGAGTAATAGCAGGCCTGCTATTCGGCCTCATGATAGGCATTTCGCGCCTGGCGCTGGGTGTGCATTCGGTTTCTGAAGTCGTCACCGGTTTGCTGCTGGGCGCTGTCATCAGCCTCGGCTTCATCTGGTATTGCCAGGTTCGGGCGACTATCGTCTTTGATCGAAAATTGCTCATCATAGGCGCAATCGCCCTGTTTCCCATCCTCACCCTCAAACCGGCACCGACCGAAGGCTGGATAGAACGCATAGCGATCTACCTGTCTGGCAACGAGAACCTGCATCGCCATCCGGCAGAGCCCAACTAAGGGCTTTGCTTCAATTCCACGCCGCGCCAGTTCGCCCATAATCCCGACAAATGCTCACGGTGCAGCAAGAGCACCGCGAGCGCATAACTCACCGCACCCACCGCCATCGAAATAAACAGCATCGCCAGCAAAGGCAGTGACAGATGCTGCAAGCCGCGCTGCGCCGCATACACGCAGGCCGCCATAAAGGTGACGCACATGACGGGCGAAAGCAAAGGCTGCAATTGAGTACGCATGGGAATCGCCGCGTATTTGCGTAACAGGTGCAAACCTAGCGGATAGGTCACCGCCACCCGGCATGACCATGCAGCAATGATGTAAATCGCAGACTGATGCGCAGTCAGAAACACCGCAGCGATGGTACAGGCGCTCGCACACACAGCTGGAAGCAGCAATGCACGCGGATGACCCAGCGCCCGTAAATATGGGCTAACGAAAATACGGGTAAAGCTGATCGCCCATACAAAGCACAGGATCACAATCATCGGTATCGCTTCCGCCCACTTCTCCCCCAGCAGCAGCGGCACCCATTGCGTGGTGGTCAAGGCCAGGCCGACGAAGATAGGGGTGGAGACAAAGGCCATCACCTGCGTGGTTTGCAGGAAGGAACGCTGCAAGCGCTCCTTGTCCTGCTGCATCGAAGAAAACAGTGGCAAGCCTATGCGTCCCGCCACACTACCAACGATATTCGACAAGGCATCGGTCGCCTTGAAAGCAACGCTGACAAAACCCAGCATGCTCATGCCATGTATCGCACCGATCAGCAGACTAAACACGCGTGTCAGGAAAGCCCACAGCGCACCTTCCAGCATCACCGGGAAACCGAAGGTAATCAGTTGCTTCGCATGTGGCCATGAAAAGCGCATTTGTGGCTTGCGCAGCTGGCCACGCCAGAAAATCACCGTCAATAAAATATTCTGCACGATGCCGGCAATGACGATGCTCCACACACCGAACTGCGACAAGGCTAAGGTGATCGCGACGATGCCGTAACTCAGCTTGCCCGCGACCGTGCGCCGCGCAATCGCCTTGGTGCGCAGCTTGCGATCCAACATCGCAGACGGTAACAAGTTGAGGCCAGTGAACAAACAAGCCGTACCTTCAGCCAGCAAGATGGTACCAACCAGGCTTTCCTGCAAATAGAAGATGAAGTAAAGACCGACGCCGACACAGAACAGGAAGCCGGACAAGCCGAGTGCGACCGCCATCCAGAACGCACTATCCAGATGCAGCATATCGATGGGCCGCCGCTGGATCAGTGCTTCATTAATACCGAGGCCTATCACCAGTTGCGTCAACAGGACGATGGATTGCGCGAAGGCGACGCTACCGAAATCGGTAGGCGTCAGTACCCGCGTCATGATGGCCAGCGTGAGGAAGCCGAGCAGCCCTACTCCCAGACTATCGACGATGGCCCACGGCACCACCCGTCGCATGTTTTTCATCTGGCCACCAGCCGGCGTTTAAAGGAACCCAGCACGCGCCTGATCCGGCCAAAGATGGAGAAGGTATTCAGGAAACGGTTCTTCTTGATCGCCCACTTCAGCATGCGCAACCATGAGTCGCTGATCTGGCGCTGCTCGGCAATCAGCACGATCTCTTCCAGCAGGACCAGTTGCGCATGATTCGCTGCGCGCAGACGCAGGATCTGCGCATCAGTCGGACGACCGGCCAGCGACTCCGGCAACACTGCACCGACTGCCATGAAGTTGAGCTTGGTACGCATGCATTTCTCGCAGCGCCCGCAATTGCGGCCGGTGGTCGGACCT
>JBEBUE010000094.1:0-8634 GCA_040393485.1 Herminiimonas sp. | reverse complement strand
CCGCTGGAGGTCACCATCTGGCCCTGGTTATCCGTCTGGAACGAACCGTCACGAGTGTAAGCAGTGGTGCCGTCCGGCATCAATACCTGGAAGAAGCCATCACCGAGGATAGCCATATCTTTGCTGTTGCTGGTCAGTTGCAGATTGCCCTGGCTGTGGATACGCTCAGTCGCAACCGGACGTACACCGGTACCGATTTGCAGGCCGGACGGCAATTGTGTTTGCTGCGACGAGGCGGCACCCGGCTGGCGGATGTTCTGGTACAGCAAATCTTCAAACACGGCGCGTGAACGCTTGAAGCCGCTGGTGCTGACGTTGGCCAAGTTATTGGAAATGACGTCCATCTGCGTTTGTTGCGCATCCAGACCTGTTTTAGCAATCCATAGTGAACGTATCATTCTTTTCTCCAATATTCTGGCAAACGCATGGCATCTGTAGCCACCCTCATTTTGCCCCTACCTGCATTAACTCAAAGCGAGGAACTGATCGGCTTTAGCAGCGTTGCTATCCGCATCCTTGAGCATCTTCATGTTTAATTCGAACTGTCGTGCGAGGCTGATCATATTCACCATTGCATCAACCACGTTGACGTTGCTGCCTTCCAAAGCGCCACTCGTCACGCCAACATTGGCGTCCGCATCAGCTGGCAAACGGTCTTTGGTGACAAACATGCCATCGCTGCTGCGCTCCAGATTGGCGATGTCCGGGTTCACCAGTTTCAGACGAGCGATCTCAATGGTCGCACCGGGCACATTGCCCGCATCCACCGAAGAAATCGTGCCATCCTTCGCAAACGAAATTTTGACGTTGGGCGGGATGGTGATCGGGCCGCCATCAGACAACACATTCAAACCGCCTTCGGTTTGCAACACGCCGTTCTCATTGATCTTCAGGCTGCCGCCGCGGGTATAGCCTTCGGTACCGTCCGCGCGTTCGACCGCCAACCAGCCTGATCCCTGCACTGCCAGGTCCAGCGTACGCCCGGTTTGCTGTATCGGACCGGCGCGAAAATCCGTACCGATGGTCGAATCAACCACGAAGGTGCGCGTCGGCAAACCGTTGCTGACGACAGGTATCGCCCGAAAAGTATCGAGCTGCGCGCGAAAACCGGAAGTCGAGACGTTCGCCAGATTGTGTGCAGTCGTGGATTGCTGCTCCATGATCTGCTTGGCACCCGACATTGCTGTGTATATCAGCCTATCCATTTCATTCCTCCTGTGACCATGCATAGCTGCCGTCAGGCAGCTATGCAGTCATCACTTACCTAGTGCATTAACGCAAGTTCACCAGCGTCTGCATGATCTGATCTTGCGTTTTGATCGTTTGCGCATTCGCCTGGTAGTAGCGCTGCGCGGTAATCATGTTGACCAGTTCTGCAGTCAGATCGACGTTCGATTCTTCGACACGCGCCGATTGCACCGCGCCCAGGCCACTGCTACCTGGCGTACTGGTCAGCGGGACGCCGGATTCAGCAGTCTCTACCCATTGGTTGTCACCAATATTTTGCAAACCGTTAGGATTCGCAAAGCGGGACAGGATGACCTGACCCAGCACGTTCACTTGACCATTGCTGTAACGACCGACGATAGATCCATCATTTGCAACGTCAAAACCAGTCAAGGTACCAGCCTTGTAGCCGTCCGGCAGTTGGCGGGAAACGCCAAAGGCCTGCGCAAATTGCTGGGTACCTGCGTGGTCGATAGAGATATTGAAAGGTGTAGCGGCACCTGTGGTTACCGCCATCGCAGCCACCAATGGCGAAGGTGTGGTGCCGGTCAGTACACCACCAGTGCCGAATTGCATCGTGCCCAGCGGTACTGGCGGATTACCTGCGCCGGTCGGCAAGGTGTAACCGATAGGCACGCCGTCGTTGGTCGCAAATACACTCCATTGGCCACCCGCGGTTTTCACATAGAAGGTGCGCAGCACGTGCGAGTTACCCAGGCTGTCATAGACCGGAACCGAAGTCGAATCGCTAAAGGTAGCCGGATCGTCAGGATTGAAGTTAAGCGGATCCAACGGATCCTTGCGTGAATCCAGTGTCAGTTTGAGGTCGTATTTGGTGGTGGCCTTCGGCGCAAGATCAGCCTTGTTGATGACGATTTCGGTTGGCGCACCGATCGCAACCACGCCATTCGCATCTGCCATGTAACCGGTCAGGCGCGCACCAGACGCGCTCTGGATATAGCCTTCTTTGGTCAATTCAAATTGACCGTTACGCGCATAGGTAATCGTACCGCCGCTGCTCATGCGGAAAAAACCGTCACCATTGATTGCCATATCCAGCGGATTGTTGGAAGCGGTGATATTGCCCTGGCTGAACAACTGTGCCACGCGTGCAATCTGGGTGCCGATACCGATTTGCGCCGCGCCGGAACCGGACAATGTGCTGGCGTAGATATCCGAGAACTGTACTTGCGATTGTTTGAAACCTACCGTATTCGCGTTGGCAACGTTATTGCCGATTGCTTCGAGACTTTTGCTCGCGGCATTCAATCCGCTCAAACCTTGTTGGAAACTCATGCTCTTTCTCCTGGTTGATGTGCCGCTGTATTAAAGAATTTGACGAATGTCTGCGAGGGTCAATCCACCCAGGCCTGGTACATTGATCTGTATGCCGCTGGCTGAAGTCGAGACGGTAGTCACGATGCCGAACTGCAATGGGTTCGCTGTTACGGCCTTGCCAGCCAGGCTCGCTTTGACTTCAAAGCTGTACGTACCGTCCGCAGCCTTGGTGCCGTCCGCCTTGGTGCCATCCCACAGCAAAGGTACGGTACCGGCTTTTTGGGTACCCAGATCGATGGTCTGCACCACGTTGCCGGCAGAGTCCTTGACCAGGATTTGCGCTGTATCCACATCTTGCGGGAACTCAACACCCATCAAGCCTTTGCTCTCTGCCAGGCTGATAGCGGAGCCCGGCGCCAATACACCGTGCCCTATCATATTTGCCGCCTGCAATGCCTGGTTCGATTGATAGCTGCCCATCATCGATTCCAGCGTGCCATTCAGCTTATCGATACCAGTGACGGTTGATAGCTGCGCCAGCTGGCTGGTAACTTGTGCGTTGTCCAGAGGATTCAGAGGATCCTGGTTTTTCATTTGTGTCACCAGCAGGGTCAGGAAGCGATCCTGTGCTTCTTCTGCAGTGCTCTTTTTAGTCGCACTGGAACCGTTCATTTGGTCCAGCAAAGCTTGTGGCAGGACGGTGGCATTGCTATTGACTGTGGTCATGGTTGTTCCTGATGGTTTTACTGACCGATGGTCAGTGTTTTGAGTAGCATGGTCTTGGCCGTGTTCATGGTTTCGACGTTGGTCTGATAGGAGCGGGAGGCAGAAATCATATTCACCATCTCTTCCACCACGTTCACGTTAGGCATGGCGACGTGGCCGGTTTCATCGGCGTTTGGATGCTTGGGATCGAACACCATCTTCAACGGCGCCGTATCTTCCACTACGCGATTGACGCGCACACCGGTTGACGTGACGCCGCCTTTCATTTGCTGCGCCTGGAATTCCACTTGTTTGGCGCGATAAGTTTTGCCATCTGCGCTGGTGGTACTTTCGGCGTTGGCGATATTGCTGGAAACGACGTTAAGGCGCTGAGCCTGTGCACTCATCGCCGAACCGGAGACATTGAATATATTAAATAGCGACATGATTATTGCCCCTGGATAGCGGTGAACATCCCTTTGATCTTCGACGAGACCAGAGTCAGGCCGACCTCATAACGCAAGGCGTTATCTGTAAACTGGTTACGCTGCACATCCATATCCACGGTATTACCGTCGATATTGCCTTGTGCAGTATTCGCATATAACAAAGGCGCACCACCGAGAGTCGGCAAGACCTTGGAAGACAGATGCGCACTGGAAGTCTTGGCCATTTCGCTCGGTGCTGCAGCGCTGGTCTTGCTACGGGCTAGCGCACCTTGCAAGGCCTTGTTAAAATCGACGTCACGCGCCTTGAAGTTGGGCGTATCCGCATTCGCTATATTCGACGCCAGTATTTGCTGACGCTGGCCGCGCAAACTCAGTGCGGTCTCCTGAAAGCGCATCATGTCATCAAGTTTTCCCATCATTCCGTTCTCCGAAGTGTGCGTTCAACGAATAGCCAGCCTGCACTAATCATGGATTTCTATAGCGTCGATCATACGGAGCGCCCGCTTGCTTCGATCAAACGATAAGAAGACAAAAATCCATGCTATTCCCCGCTTTAGCCAAACAACGAATCGGTACCATGATCGTGCAATTAGCTCACCACCACTTCATTGGCTGCCATGAAACACTCTATCCACATCGCTATCGCCGCTTTCTCCGCCGCACTCTCGCTGACGACCCAGCTGGCGTGGGCGCAAGCTGCCGCCGAGCCGCGTCAGGATCTGGCGCTGCTGAAACAAACCGCTGAACAGTTTTTGCTGACGCAAGCCAAGGGCTTGCCGGGTGAAGTAAAAGTGACGGTCGGCGCCATCGATCCGCGTTTGAAATTACCGGTCTGCCCGGTACCTGAAGCCTTCCTGCCGCCTTCCAGCAAAGCCTGGGGCAAAACCACGGTAGGTGTGCGCTGCAATGTGCCGACCAACTGGACTATTTATATATCTGCACAAGTACGTGTGCATGGCGAATACATCG
This sequence comes from Herminiimonas sp., assembly GCA_040393485.1. Taxonomy (GTDB): domain Bacteria; phylum Pseudomonadota; class Gammaproteobacteria; order Burkholderiales; family Burkholderiaceae_D; genus Oxalicibacterium. The sequence goes on along the minus strand of JBEBUE010000094.1, from coordinate 4,006 downwards.
CCGCGGCCGCACCGCTGGCACAAGGACAAAATATCGGCCCTGGCGATATCGCCAAGGTCAAGGGCGACCTGACGAATCTGCCGTCCGGTGTGATTACCGATGAGTCGCAGGCCATAGGCCGCACTGCCGCCACTACCATCGGGCTCGGTGCTCCGTTAAGACAAGATGCTTTGCGCAACCAGCAAGCGATCCAGCAAGGCCAGGCAGTACGGGTAATTTTGAATGGCGACGGCTTTAGCGTGTCCAGCGAAGCGCGTGCCCTGAATAATGCTAACGAGGGTCAACTGACTCAGGTAAGAACCGCTGCAGGCCAGGTTATTAGCGGGATTGCCAAGTTGGGTGGCATCGTTGAATTGGCATACTGACAATATAAATTAATACACATTATTTTACGTTTGCCCGATTTAGGACTAAAGTTTGCTGTGATAACGCCGATAGACCAAGCAGAGATAGGCGTTTTGCCGCAAACCAAACGGGGTGAAGTCGTGAAAATTAATGACGCAAGCAAGAAAATCGCGGGAGTCGGCGTAGCAGCCACGCAGACTCGCGCAGGCAAGGCACCGGAAAAAGCCGATACTGGCTCGGTGTCTTCGAATGTGACGTTGTCGTCGCAAGTGCAGGCGCTGAGCAGCCAGGTTGCCAGTGCCAGCGTATTTGATGCTAAAAAAGTAGATGAGATCAAGGCAGCTATTGCCGGTGGTCAATTCCAGGTCAACGCAGAACGCGTGGCCGACGGATTGATGGATACGGTGAAAGACCTGATCTCCACACGTAAAGGTTAAACCCCCATGAAATCGTTCGGTACCAGCCCTGCAGATAGTTTGATTGAAGAACACAAAGCCATACGTGCTCTGACCAAAATATTGCAGCTGGAACAAGAACACCTGATTTCTGCCAATGTTGAAGGCATCGCTGCCCTCACTGAAGAAAAAGCAAAAGCCGCCGCCCAAATGGCTGAACTCGCCAACTTGCGCCACAATGCTTTGGCCGCGGCCGGTTTTGAACCGATTGAATCAAGCATGAAAGCCTGGCTGGAAAGTTCAGCGCAGGCACAAACCGCAAACCAAGCCTGGCAAGAATTGCTCGAACTGGCTGAAATCGCCAACGAAATCAATCGCGTCAACGGCGTCCTGATCAACAAGCAGATGGTGCGCAATCAAAACGTGCTCAACATACTGCAGCACGGCAACGTGCAAGATGGCAATGTCTACGGTCCGAATGGCCAGACCGCCAGCAAAAGCACCGGCCGCCACTTCGTTGCAGGCTAAGTACACTATCTATCTCGGATAAGTAATCACCCAAAGAAAAAGCCACCAGTATCTGGTGGCTTTTTCTTTGCGCGTTAGCAAATGCATGCAGGCTCAGCGACGCGGCGCATAGATATCACGCCCGGCCTCGTCTATCTGGCGACGCAATGCGCGACGCTCATCCGGCGACAGGCGCGCATCACGGTGCGATTGTTCCTGCTGCTGTCGTTCCATATTGCGATTGTTGTCGTAAGCACGATCATTCGATTGACGCCTGGAATCGTAGTTACCCTGATCCTGGTTACCACGATAGCGATTATCGCTTTGCACATAAGAACCGAATGAATTATTCTGAAATCGTGATTGCGCGAACGCCATCGTCGTACTTGTAAAGGTACTGATTAGCAGCAACACCAATCCCATTCTTTTCAATGTTATATTCATCATCATCTTCCGCAGCGCTTTGAACAGTTACTACGTCCTTCGCACTTCTTATTTACCATGTTCAAAGTTTATGCTGCTTTGCTCTTAGTCCTAAGTCCAATTCCGTAAAGGTTGTAACACTTTGTAATGCCTGACCTGCTCGCTATCTCGAGAAGACCTTCTGAAGTTACCATAGCCATATGAATACGACAAATGCATCCATGAAGGACACGGCCCACTCAACCAATTCCCACCAGACCAAAGTCCTGGTGGTAGACGACGATCTGCGCCTGCGCGATCTGCTGCGCCGTTACCTGTCCGAACAAGGTTTCAATGTAGTCACCGCGGAAAACGCACAGGCCATGAACAAGCTGTGGCTGCGCGAACGCTACGATCTGCTGGTACTCGATCTGATGTTACCGGGCGAAGATGGCTTGTCCATCTGCCGTCGCCTGCGCGGTGCCGGCGACAAGACGCCCATTATCATGCTCACTGCCAAAGGGGAAGACGTCGATCGTATCGTCGGCCTCGAAATGGGCGCCGATGATTATCTCGCAAAACCTTTCAATCCGCGCGAATTGGTCGCGCGCATCAGTGCCGTCCTGCGTCGCGTCGGCCCCGAAGAAATCCCGGGCGCACCATCTGAAACACCGCAATCATTCACCTTCGGCGAATTCGTGCTCGACCTCGGCACCCGTACCTTGAAAAAGAATGATGAAACCGTGCCGCTGACCACCGGCGAATTCTCGGTACTGAAAGTATTCGCACGTCACGCACGCCAGCCACTATCCCGCGAAAAACTGATGGAGCTGGCTCGCGGCCGCGAATATGAAGTTTTTGATCGCAGCCTCGACGTCCAGATTTCACGCCTGCGCAAGCTGATAGAGCCAGATCCTTCGACCCCGCTGTATATACAGACCGTTTGGGGCCTGGGTTATGTCTTCATCCCTGAAGGCAAACCACGCTAAGCACAGAGTCGCAGCCGAAAAACCCAAGGATGCCCACTACCAACAATCGCCTGAACTGGATCAAAAGCGGCCTGTTCTGGCGCACTTTTTTCCTGCTCGCGTTCCTCATCGCGGCCAGTATGGCGGCCTGGGTTGCCAGCTATCGCATTATTGAGCAAACCCCGCGTGCAAACCAGATCGCGGCACAGGTGATTTCAGTTGTCACCATCACGCGTGCCGCGCTGACCCACTCTGCACCTGACCTGCGCCGTGAACTGCTGTTCGACCTCGCCAGCAATGAAGGGATACGCGTCTATCCACTGGAAGAAAACGATCGCATTGAGCCGCCTATCCAGAACAGCATGATGCGTACCATACAGGAGCATGTGCGCTCCGGACTCGGTCAGGACACGCGCTTCGCGCGTGCCGTCAATGACGTCGCGGGCTTCTGGGTCAGCTTCACCATCTCGGATGATGAATACTGGCTGATGCTGGATCGTGATCGTATCGAGGGCAGCTCGGGTGTGCAGTGGCTGGGCTGGGGCGCGATGACACTGCTGCTGTCCTTGTTGGGCGCACTCATGATTTCCGGTCTCATCAATCAGCCGTTGGCACGCCTGACCGCGGCAACCCGCGCCATCGCCAACGGCCAGCGCCCGGCCCCATTGCCGGAACGTGGCCCGACTGAAATCCGCGAAGCCAATCACAGCTTCAATCAAATGGTGGACGACCTGAATCGCGTAGAGTCGGATCGCGCCGTCGTACTGGCCGGTATTTCGCATGACTTGCGCACACCACTGGCACGCATGCAACTGGAAGTCGAACTGGCCGGCCTGCCACCGGATGCACGCGTCGGCATGCAATCAGACCTGGAGCAAATGGATGCCATCATCGGGCAATTCCTTGATTACGCCAAACCCAGTGACAGCAGTCACTTCCAGCCTATAGACATGACGGCACTGATGAATAGCGCAGCACAGGAAGCCGTGCGTATGCAAGATGTACGCATCAACAGCAACGTCGATGACAAGATGGTTGTACTGGGCAATGCAATTGATATCAAGCGCGTCATCAACAACCTCATCGAAAACGCACGCCGTTACGGCAAACTGCCGGGTAACGATTATGTAGAAATCGATCTGCGCTGCCAGGCTGAAGGCGATAAAGTCATCATCGAAGTCAGCGATCACGGTGCTGGTGTGCCGGAAGCCGAGATAGATCGCTTGTTACGGCCGTTTACAAGGATGGATAGTGCACGTGGACAAGCGAATGGAGCGGGCCTCGGACTCGCTATCGTCGATCGCATCGTCAAGCGACATAGCGGTAAGCTGCAATTGCTGAATCGCGCAGGTGGCGGCCTGACCATACACATCGCACTGAACCAGGCGA
>JBEBUE010000093.1:0-8648 GCA_040393485.1 Herminiimonas sp. | reverse complement strand
CGCTCGCGGAAGCCGGTTGCCGTTTCCCACGCCACGCCGAGCAAGGCGACGGTAAGGACGACCAGCAACAGACTGCGCCAGGAAAAAGTAATGTGGCGCAGCAATACCACAGCACAACCAAAAACCAGGATCAGGCTGCCGCTGCGTGTTTTCGCAAACAGCAACAGCGCTAGCGTGATGTACAGGAATGCGACTATGCGCAGCACGAGCTGGTCACGTTTGGCGAAGATATCATTGAGCATCCAGCCACCGGCGATGCCGAGCAGGATGCCGAGCAGAATGGATTTATTGCCGGCGTAATTAATGTAGTTCTGTACCAGTCCCCAGTTCGGCAATAGCTTGAAGTAGTTCAGGTAAAACAAGGTAGCGGCCACTACCGCACCGACATAGAATACTTTCAGCGCACGCTGTTGCCAGCTACCGGCACCAACGCTGATAAACAAGAGCAGGAACCAGTAAATCTGGTAATGCAGCCAGGCCTTCCAGAATCCCGGCTGACGCTCAAGAAATATCCCTGCCACGCAGGTCACCAACAGCAAGGCAAGGACCGGATAAAACAAAGGACTATCCTTGATAGCCTGCCATTTCTCACGGTAATGCCGCTCCAGCAACCACGCTGCGATGAACAGCACGATGCCGGTGTAACCAATACCAATCGGGAAAAACAAAGTAATGGGTAAGAGCGAGAGTATGAATTGCGCTTTTGTTTCGTTTGGAGCAAACGCATGCAAACGATCAGTCGTAGGCGATCTGTACATTTTTATCCGAATATAAATCGATTAGTTTTTGTTTTATGTTGTCGTCCGGATTGATACGCCATTGCTCTGAAAAGCACAATTCCGATACACCCTTGGGATTCTGATACTGGATCACGACCGGGCTGCCATCCGCACGTGCAGCAGGTTGCAAGGTCGCCTTCAACACATTGATATCGGTCGTGGCAGGCAAGGACAAACGTATGCAATTTGCATACTGTATGCGTACCCCGGCGATATCCATGACTTTCTCAGCGGTGATGCGCAAGCCACCGGAGAACCGGTCTTCCGAAACCTTGCCGGTCACGGCAAGGAATTCATCTTCCTTGAACATGCTGCGGTTGGCATCATACAGCTCGTTATAGACCGTGACATCCACCGTCGCAGTGCCATCATCCAGCGTGACGATAGTGATACGACCACGCTGTGTCATTTGCGTACGCAAACCCGAGATCACACCAGCGATGGTGCGTGGCTCACGGGATGGTTCGATCTTACTCAGCTTGGTACGGGCAAAGCGGCTCGCTTCTTCGGCGTAGGCATTGAACAAATGACCGGACAGATAAAAGCCCAGTGCGCCTTTTTCTTCAGTCAGTCTTTGCTTGTCGCTCCATGGCGATACCTTGACGTATTCCGGTGGTGTTTCAAGATCACTGTCGTCACCCCCAAACAGGCTCACCTGATTTGCTGCAGCCTCGGCCTGTTCCGCACATTCCATTGCGAAGGCCACCGATGCCAGCAGGATGGCACGATCGACATTAAAGCAATCGAAGGCTCCGGCGCGGATCAGCGAATCTATCGTACGGCGATTGATCTGGCGTTTATCGACCCGCTTGGCGAAGTCGAACAAATCGGTGAACGGACGTTCCTTGCGTGCTTCGATGACGGCATCGATAGCGCCTTTACCCGAACCTTTAACGGCACCCAGACCATAGCGTATTTGCGTAGCTTTCTTACCCGGTACGCCGACTGGCGTGAAACGATAATCGGATTGATTGATATCCGGCGGCAACAAAGTCAGGCCACACACGTCTATCGCATCTTCGACCAGGATCTTGATCTTGTCGGTGTCGTCCATCGCCAGCGACAAGTTGGCTGCCATGAACGCGGCGGGGTGATGCGCCTTCAGGTAGGCGGTGTGATACGACAGTAAAGCATAAGCAGCAGCATGCGATTTATTAAAACCGTAGCCTGCGAACTTTTCCATCAAATCGAATATTTCATCCGCCTTCTCAGCGGACAAATCATTCTTCGCGGCGCCGGCACGGAACAATTCACGATGCTGCGCCATCTCCTCGGCTTTTTTCTTACCCATCGCACGACGCAGCAAGTCAGCGCCACCCAGCGAGTAGCCACCGATGACCTGCGCCATCTGCATAACCTGTTCCTGATACACCATGATGCCGTAGGTTTCAGACAGGATGGACTCGGTACGCGGGTCAGGATATTCAAAACGTTCGCCATGCTTGCGTCGGCAGAAATCCGGAATCAGATCCATCGGACCCGGACGATACAAGGCGACCAGCGCAATAATGTCTTCAAAGCGATCCGGCCGCGCATCCTTCAGCATGCCTTGCATGCCGCGGCTTTCCAGCTGGAACACGGCGACGGTTTTCGCCTTGGTCAATAGTTCATAAGATGCCCGGTCATTCAGCGGCAGCTTCTCCAGCGCAAAATCCGCCATCGCCGGATCAAGATCCTTGATGTAGCGCACCGCACGATCAAGAATGGTCAGCGTAGTCAGGCCCAAAAAGTCGAACTTCACCAGGCCGACCGCCTCCACGTCATCCTTATCGTATTGCGAGACCACGCCGGCATCGCCGCCCTGTGTATAGAGCGGGCAGAAATCAGTCAACTTGCCCGGTGCAATCAAGACCCCACCGGCGTGCATACCGATGTTGCGGGCGATGCCTTCTACCTGTTGTGCCAGGTCCAGCAGCTGCTTGACCTCTTCCTCGTTTTCCTGCCGCTCCGCCAGCAGTGGCTCTTCCTTGATCGCGTCCGAAATCGTGACTAGCTTGCCCGGCTTGAATGGAATCAGCTTGGAGATGCCGTCGCAGAAGTTATAGCCAAAATCCAGCACGCGACCAACGTCACGCACCGCACCCTTAGCCGCCATGGTACCGAAGGTCGCAATCTGCGATACCGCTTCTTTGCCGTACTGATCCTTCACGTACTGGATGACGCGATCACGCCCTTCCTGACAAAAATCGATATCAAAGTCGGGCATGGATACCCGCTCAGGATTCAGGAAGCGCTCGAACAGCAAGTTGTATTGCAGCGGATCCAGATCGGTAATCAGGAGCGAATACGCAACCAGCGAACCGGCACCCGAACCGCGGCCCGGCCCGACCGGCACCCCGTTGTTCTTCGCCCACTTGATAAAGTCGGCCACGATCAGGAAGTAGCCCGGGAAGCCCATTTTGATAATGGTGTCGGTTTCAAACTTCAGGCGTGCCTGATATCGCTCCCTGTGTTTTTCACGTACTGCGGGGTCCGGATACAAATGCTCCATGCGCTGGTCCAGCCCGCGCTGCGCTTCCTTGACCAGGAATTCATCGATGGACGAACCGTCCGGCGTCGGGAAGTTAGGCAGCTTGGGCTTGCCCAATTCCAGAACCAGGTTGCAGCGCTTGGCGATCTCGACCGAGTTTTGCAGCGCGTTCGGCATATCGGCGAACAATTCCGCCATCTCGGCCTGCGACTTAAAGCGTTGCTGCTCGTTGAAGCGTTTGATACGGCGCGGGTTGGCGAGGATTTCGCCTTCAGAAATGCAGGTACGCGCTTCATGCGCGGTAAATTCTTCCGGCCGCAGGAATTGCACCGGATGCGTTGCCACCAGCGGCAGATTCAGCTTGGCGGCAAGTACCGAAGCCTGGCGCACATGGCCATCCATATTCGGCTGGTCCGCCCGCTGTACTTCGATATAAAAATGCCCGGGAAATAAATCGGCCCAGCGCTGCGCACAACGTTCCGCTCCGGCCAGGTTGCCGTTATCGATGGCGATCCCGACGTCACCAAAATGCGCACCGGACAACACGATCAAACCCTGCTTGCCTTCCGCTGCGACTTCTTCCAGCCACTCAGGACGGATCTCGGCGCGGCCGCGATGCAGGTTGGTCAACCATGCCCTGGACAGCAAATCGCACAATTGCAGGTAGCCATCCTTGTTTTTAACCAGGAGCAACAGGCGCGACGGCTTGTCGCGGTCATTGTCATTGCTGATCCAGACATCACAGCCAACGATGGGCTTAATGCCATTGCTGCGTGCTTCTTTATAGAATTTGACCATGCCAAACAGATTGGCCAGGTCAGTAATGGCGAGCGCAGGCTGCATATCGGCAGCGGCGGCCTGGATCACATCGTCGATGCGGATCAGGCCGTCAACGATCGAATATTCGGAATGGAGACGGAGATGAATAAATTGCGGAGAAATCATGGCCGTATTCTACCGCGACCACCCCCTTGATCAGACATTTCATCATTCCTAAAGCAGAAGTTTATAATGTCGGCTTGCTCCTTCATGGTCGCTCCCGCCAGCCCCCGATACGCTAGTAATTAGCCATCGCCAGACCTGGTGCTGCATACAGGGCAAAAGCCGCCGGAATTGCCAAAATAATTGCCAGAATAATTGTTTTTCTCGCAAGAACAATCACAGTAAAGAAATACATCAGCATGCAAGCTACATCCACATTCGTTAACATCGCAGCCTACAAATTCATCACTTTTGACGATACGGCAGAGAAACGCCCGCAATTCCTCGCCAAATGCAATGAATTGTCATTAAAAGGCACGATCCTGCTCACCCCGGAAGGCATAAACATGTTTTTGGCCGGCACTCGCGCCAACATCGACAGCTTCCTGGCCTGGGTACGAACAGATGCACGCTTCAGCGATCTGGAAGTAAAAGAAAGCTTTTCCGACGACCAGCCTTTCAAATACATGCTGGTCAAGCTCAAGCGCGAAATCATCACGATGAAGCACCCGCTGATCAAACCGGAAGAAGGCCGCGCCCCTGCCGTCACCCCGACCACGCTCAAGCGCTGGCTGGACCAGGGACATGACGACGACGGCAAACCGGTGGTCATGATGGAAACCCGCAACGCCTTCGAAGTCGATGTCGGCACCTTCAACAACACCCTCGATTACCGTATCGAAAAATTCAGTGACTTTCCCGCAGTCGTCGCACAGCACAAGGATGAGCTGGCGGATAAAACCGTAGTCACCTTCTGTACCGGCGGCATCCGCTGCGAAAAAGCCGCCATCCATATGAAAAACGTCGGCTACGACAGCGTCTACCAACTCGACGGCGGCATCCTCAAATACTTCGAGGAAGTCGGCGGCGCGCACTACACGGGCGACTGCTTCGTTTTCGATCATCGCACCGCGCTGAATCCGCGCCTCGAACCGAGCCTGGCGACGACCTGCCCGAGCTGCAATGCGACCGTCACGCCGCGCGAACAACTGGCGCCGGAATTCGTCGAAGGCAGCGCCTGCCCACACTGTGCCAAGTAACGAGAACTCAACCTGTAGCCACCGGCCACGGGACCATGCTGTTTAACTTAATGTACTTTTAAGCTGCCAAATAAAATGATCAATATCAACGGTGTAATCAAGGTCGACAACGCAGCCCCCTTCGTCCTGTTCGGCGGTATCAACGTGCTGGAATCGCGCGATCTCGCCATGCGCTCCTGCGAAGAATACGTGCGTGTCACCAGCAAGCTCGGCATCCCTTATGTCTTCAAGGCGTCGTTCGACAAAGCCAATCGCTCATCGATACATTCGTACCGCGGCCCAGGCCTGGAAGAAGGCTTGCGCATTTTTGAAGATGTGAAAAAGACCTTCGGCGTACCGCTCATCACCGATGTGCATGAGCCGTATCAAGCCAAAATCGCAGCGGAAGTCATCGACGTCTTGCAACTGCCAGCCTTCCTTGCACGCCAGACTGACCTCGTGATCGCGCTGGCGCAAACCGGGCGTGTCATCAACATCAAGAAACCGCAATTCCTCAGCCCGCCACAAATGCTGAACATCGTCGAAAAATTCCGCGAGGCTGGTAATGACAAGCTCATCCTCTGTGATCGCGGCACCTGCTTCGGCTACGACAACCTGGTGGTCGATATGCTGGGTTTCGGCGTGATGAAAAAAGTGACCGGCAACCTGCCTATCATTTTTGACGTGACACATGCATTACAACAACGCGACTCGATGGGCGCTGCATCTGGTGGCCGTCGCGAACAAGTCGCGGACCTGGCACGTGCCGGTATGGGTGTCGGCCTGGCAGGCTTATTCCTCGAAGCCCATCCTGATCCGAAGACTGCGAAATGCGATGGCCCGAGCGCACTGCCCCTGGACAAACTGGAACCGTTCCTGACCCAACTCAAGGCACTGGACGACCTGATCAAATCCTTCGCACCGCTGGATATCGAAGCCTAAGAGCTCCCTACAAACAAAAAAGCGCAGCTACCGTTTAGGAGCTGCGCTTTTTTTATTGCGACTACATTACACCAGGTCAAACACCAATACTTCAGCCTGTTGTCCGTCACTGATTTTCAGGCTTTGCTCGTCAGTCACTTTAAGTGCATCGCCGGTTTTCAGCGCCACACCATTGACCGTAACCGCACCGCGGGCAACGTGAACAAAAGCACGACGTCCTTTTGCCAACGTAAGTTCTGCCGTTTCAGCACCATCAAACAAACCGACGTACAGCTTCGCATCCTGATGGATCAGCACTGAACCATCAGCACCATCTTCACTTGCTATCAGGCGTAAACGACCGCGTTTTTCTTCTGCAGAGAAATGCTTCTCTTCATAGCTGGGCGGTATGCCATTCACATTCGGCTGAATCCAGATTTGCAGGAAATGCGTGGTCTGGTCTTTGGAATGATTGAATTCCGAATGGCGTACCCCGCTGCCTGCACTCATGCGCTGCACATCACCGGGACGAATGACGCTGCCGGTACCCATGCTGTCTTTGTGCGCCAGCTCGCCTTCCAGCACATAGCTGATGATTTCCATATCGCGATGACCATGCGTGCCGAAACCCTGCCCTGCGTGTACGCGATCTTCATTGATCACGCGCAGCGGGCCAAAGCCCATGTGTTTTTCGTCATAGTAGTCAGCGAAGGAAAAGGTATGGTGCGAATCCAGCCAACCATGGTTTGCGTGGCCCCGGTCTTCACTTTTGCGAATTTCAAACATGATTTCTTCCTTTCGGTGAGTTTTATTGTACGACTAAATTTTTAACCTATGAGTGACACTATAGACGTTCAAAAATGATTAAATAAGGGCATAATTCAGGACAAGTCATTCAATTTTTTTGAATAATAGAAAATCTGATGAATTTGACACTGGAAGCCATACGCATCCTCGACACCATAGACCGCAAGGGCAGCTTTGCCGCGGCGGCGGTAGCGCTGGATCGCGTGCCATCGGCGCTGACCTATAGCGTACGCAAACTGGAAGAAGACCTCGATGTCTTGCTGTTCGACCGGCGCGGCCACCGCGCCAAGCTCACTGCGGCGGGACAAGAGTTACTGACCGAGGGACGCCATCTGCTGCGCGCCGCCGACGAATTGGAGCAAAGGGTAAAACGCACGGCCAGTGGTTGGGAAGTCGAATTACGCATCGTGCTCGACAGCATCATCCCGTTTGAAAAAATGCTGCCGCTGATACGTGCATTCGATGCGGAAGGTTCAGGCACACAGTTGCGCTTCTCCACTGAAGTCTTGTCCGGCGTGTGGGAAAGCCTGACCAGCGGTGCGGCGGACCTGGCCATAGGCGTATCGTCGGACGGACCGGACATCGTACGCGGCAGCGGTGATTTCCGTGTACGTCCGCTGGGCGAGGTGGACTGGGTCTTTGCAGTAGCACCTGACCATCCGTTGGCGACTGTAGCCGAGCCGCTATCGCCACAAGTCGTTCAGCAATATCGCACGGTGGTCGCTGCCGATAGCGGACGCTTCCTGCCCAGCGTCAACGTCGGCCTGCTAACCGGACAAGCGACACTGACCGTCCCGGACTTGCAGGAAAAACTAAAAGCGCAACTCGCCGGACTCGGCTGCGGCCACTTGCCACGCAAATGGGCAGCGCCCTATCTCGCGTCAGGCGCACTGATCGAAAAAACCACCATCGAAACCAAACCCACCGGGCTACCGCAATACGCATGGCGCAGCTCTTCACGCGGCAAATGCCTGAAGTGGTTCCTCAACAAACTGGCAGATCCCGATGTGCAACGCGCATTGCTGGCGGAGTAAGCATGACGAATAACAAGATGGAATACATAGGACGCTTTGCGCCGTCACCAAGCGGCCCCTTGCATGCCGGCTCACTGGTCGCGGCAATGGCCAGCTATCTGGATGCAAAAGCACATCAGGGCAAGTGGCTGGTGCGTATAGAAGATATCGATGAAACCCGTACCGTCGCGGATGCCACGGCTGCCATCATGGATGCGCTGACGGTATTCGGCATGCAGCACGACGGCGACGTTGTCGTACAAAGCGAGCGCAAGGATTTGTATCAGGCCGCATTCACACGCCTCAATGGTCTGGTTTATCCATGCGGCTGTACCCGCCGCGAGATTGCAGATTCCCGACTGGGCATTGCGGCTGACGGCGCTGCCATCTATCCCGGCACCTGTCGCCAGGGTGTCGCACCCGGCAAAACTGCCCGCACCTGGCGCGTGCGTGTGCCGGATATAAACGCAGCGAACGAAACCATAGAATTCAACGATCGCTGGCTGGGGCCACTGACACAGCATCTGGCGACGGAAGTCGGCGACTTTGTTTTAAAACGCGCGGATGGTTTCTGGGCTTACCAAATCGCCGTGGTTGTCGATGACGCAGAGCAAGGCGTGACCCACATCGTCCGCGGCACCGACTTGCTGGAATCGAC
>JBEBUE010000092.1:0-8711 GCA_040393485.1 Herminiimonas sp. | reverse complement strand
GAAAGTGACAATGTGATCGCCCTACTGACCTTGGTGGAACTTGGTTTAGGCGTTGCCATTGTGCCCCGATCCGCTGCCACGCAAAAAGCGAGCGATATACTGCACATCACGGAAATCAGCGGCTGCAAGCTGGAATCGGCAGTAGCGATTACTTGGCTCAAAGGTCAGCGCCTGTCGACTGCCGCAAAACAATTTCTGCAAATGTTTTAAGCGCAACACTTTTTATACATCAATGCGCGTCTCGAACTTGCTGCGATTAATCGAGAAGAAGCTACGCACATTGCGCACGTTCGCATGGGTGGCGAACAGGCGATGCGCCAATGCGTGATAAGCCTGCATATCGGCCACCTGCACTACCAATACAAAATCCGGTCCGGGTGACACCCGATAGCATTGCAGTACGGCGCTCTCCCGCGCCACCAAAGCTTCGAATTCGACCTGACGTTCGTCCGCCTGGTTATCCAGCGTGATTTCCACGATGGAAGTCAGGCCAGCACCCACCTTCTCGGGTGCCACGATTGCGACTTGCCGCTCTATCACTCCGGCATCGATCAGGCGCTTGACGCGACGCAAGCAAGTCGGCGGCGACGCGTGCACTGCAAGCGCCAGTTCGTTGTTAGTCTGCGACGCATCTGTCTGCAAGGCATTCAATATGCGCTTGTCCAAATCATCTAAATCCAGCGGCTTATTTATCATTTATCGATTATTTGGAAAAATATTTTAAATATTTGAATTTATATTTCACACCACATCATTACTGAAATAATAGTCCAAATATATACAAATTTCGGAATCTTATTTCATATTCGTTCCACTAGTATTGTGCAATTCATTCCTACACAACGAGGTTTCTATGTGCGGTATCGTCGGCGCAGTCGCTCAACGCAATATCACCCCTATTCTGGTTGAGGGCCTTAAACGCCTCGAATATCGCGGCTATGACTCTTGCGGTGTCGCGCTGCATGTCAACGGCAAACTGGAACGTGCGCGCAGCACTGCACGCGTGGCCGAACTGGAAAAGCAAATCGCCAAGGAAAACCTGAGTGGCTTTACCGGCATCGCTCATACACGCTGGGCAACGCATGGCGCACCGGCTTCGCACAATGCGCATCCGCATTTTTCACGTGATCGTATCGCGCTCGTCCACAACGGCATTATTGAGAACCACGATGAACTGCGCGATGAATTGAAAACCCTCGGCTACGTGTTTGAAAGCCAGACCGATACCGAAGTCATCGCCCACCTGGTCGATCATCTGTATACCGGCGACTTGTTTGAAACAGTCCAGGCGGCGACCAAACGCCTGACCGGTGCCTTTGCGATTGCCGTCTTCAGCCGCGATGAACCGCATCGCGTGGTCGGCGCACGTCGTGGTTCGCCACTGATCGTCGGCATCGGCGATGGCGAAAACTTCCTCGCTTCCGATGCGCTGGCACTGGCCGGCACCACTGACCAGATCATCTACCTGGAAGAAGGCGATGTGGTTGACCTGCAATTGCAACGCGTCTGGATCGTTGATGAAAACGGCAAACCGGTAGAACGCGAAGTCAAAACCGTGCATGCCCATACGGGCGCGGTCGAACTCGGACCTTACCGCCACTACATGCAGAAGGAAATCTTCGAACAGCCGCGCGCAATTGCCGACACACTGGAAGGCATCGCTGCCATCACACCGGAAATCTTCGGCGACAAGGCATACGGCATCTTCAAGAAAATCGATTCCGTCCTCATCCTGGCTTGCGGCACCAGCTATTACTCGGGCATGACGGCCAAATACTGGATAGAAGCCATCGCCGGCGTCACCTGCAACGTAGAAATCGCCAGTGAGTACCGTTATCGCGACAGCGTACCCAACCCGAATGCATTGGTCGTCACCATCTCGCAAAGCGGCGAAACCGCAGATACATTAGCCGCGTTGCGTCATGCGCAGGCACAGGGCATGCGTCATACGCTGACCATCTGTAATGCCGCGACCAGCGCTATGGTGCGGGAATGCGAACTGGCTTACATCACACGTGCCGGGGTCGAAGTCGGCGTCGCCTCGACCAAGGCATTCACCACACAACTGACGGGCCTCTTCCTGCTGACCCTGGCATTGGCACAAGTCAAAGGTCGCCTCAACGATGAGCAGGAAGCTGCTCAACTGAAAGCCATGCGGCACCTGCCATCAGCGATTACCGCTGTACTCGCACTAGAGCCGCAAATCATTGCCTGGGCCGAAGCCTTTGCACGTAAAGAAAACGCGCTCTTCCTGGGGCGCGGCCTGCATTACCCGATCGCGCTGGAAGGCGCGCTGAAACTGAAAGAAATTTCATATATCCATGCGGAAGCTTATCCGGCGGGTGAACTGAAACACGGCCCGCTGGCGCTCGTCACCGAAGAAATGCCGGTCGTCACCGTCGCACCAAACGACCCGATGATCGAGAAATTGAAATCGAATATGCAGGAAGTACGCGCCCGTGGCGGCGAGCTGTATGTCTTCGCCGATGCCGATTCACGCATCACTCCGGCCCAGGGCATCTACGTCATCCGCCTGCCGGAACACTATGGTTTGCTGTCCCCTATCCTGCATGTGGTGCCGCTGCAATTGCTGGCGTATCACACGGCACTCGCGCGCGGTACGGATGTCGACAAGCCACGCAACCTGGCAAAATCAGTCACAGTCGAATGAGGCTCATGGCAGGAATCAGGTAAATACGATGAAAGATCTAATCGAACGCCTCAGCGCCCTGGAATACGCAATCAGGCAGTCGATGACTGTGCGCGAGGACCAGGACGAACCAGCTATTCCCCAACACCTGACCGAGGCGGCGCAGTATGGGATCACGGTAAGCGAAGCAATGACCAAAGGAGATTTGCTCAACGTAGTACAAACCATGCATCGGGCCCGCCAGAAGCAGGCGCTCACCGATGGCAAAGCCTAACAGCGGGGAACACGATGGAGTATGAAATCAATCTGCCGGATGTCGTCGCTGAAGTCACCGCGGCATTCATGCGTTATGAAGTCGCGCTCACGGGCAATGATGTCGCGGTGCTGGATGAATTATTCTGGAATAGCCCGCACACGCTGCGTTACGGTGCCGGAGAAAATTTAATCGGGTATGAGGCGATCAAGGCATTCCGCCTGGCGCGGCCATCAAAAGGCCTACAACGTGAATTGGTGAATACGGTGATTACGACTTACGGTCGCGATTATGCAACCGCCAATACCGAGTTCACCCGGGTGGGCGAACCACGAATCGGACGGCAAAGTCATACCTGGCTACGCCTGCCGGAGGGCTGGCGCATCGTGGCAGCACATGTCTCGCTGATGTCAGCATAAAGAAGCCGTCGACTCACTGACGATTCGACTGGCTCTTTACATAGCGTGCATAGCGTTCTTTGAGATCGAGGAAGATCTCTACCGCCAGGTACAAACCACTGAAAATCCACAGTGGCAGGATTAAACAACATAGTGCGTAAAGTAAGACGTTCATCATTACCTCGCTAACATTGCCGAACAGACATAATAGCGCAGCTTGGCCGTCGTGCTTACATCTGTAACACCCTTTGCAAAAAAGCTACACCGGCTTCAACCCTTGCGATGGGACTTTGGCTTGGCAGCCGCGGTGAAGCGGTTATCCATGGTGCCCGCACGTTTCGATGGCGCTTTGCTATTACGCGCCTTCTCTGCCACCCGACGGTCACCACCTTTGTTCGGTGCCGACAGCGTGATTTTCTTGCCTGTGTTTTTTTCCGGTGCCGGAGCGACGCCGGAACGACTCAGGCGCAGCTTGTTCGGACCGATGGCTACCGATTTCAACTGGTCAAACACTTCGTCCGGCATCCCGGCGGGCAATTCCAGCAGGCTGTAATCGTCGAAGATTTCAATCCGGCCTATGTATTTCGCATCCAGCCCCGCCTCATTGGCAATTGCCCCGACGATGTTTGCGGGTTTGACACCATGTGTATGACCGACTTCGACGCGGTACGGCTCCATATCCAGCGCGCCACCTTTGCGCGGAGCACGTTCTTTCTCTTTCTTGGCAGGTGCTACTTCGGCAGGCTCAGCCCGCTCGCGGACTTCCTTGCGCGGTGCCTTTTCGACCGGAGCGGCTTCAGTACGCGCCGGTTTTTCAAAAGCAGGCTTGGCTGCAGCTTTGGCCGGAGCAAGTGACGGTGCTGCCGCAGCTTCACCGTCGCGACTGATATTCAATTGCTGGCCGGCGACCCATACCGTTTTCAGATGATTGAATTGTTCCGGCGACAAATTCTCGGGCAAATCCAGCGTGCTGTAGTCGTCGTAGATTTCAATCCGGCCTATATATTTAGAGTCCAGGCTAGCCTCATTCGCGATCGCACCAACGATGTTGCCCGGCTTCACACCGTGCATATGGCCGACTTCAATGCGGAAGGTTTGCATGCCCGGATCAGGCGCACGCGGTATGCGCTCTTTACGCGGTGCCGTGCTGCGCTCCGGACGATCGCCCCGCTCGAAGCGCTCGCCTCGCTCAAAACGTCCGCCGGATACCGGTTTCTCGTCCGACCATGAACGCTCACGCGTCATTTCATTTTTCTTTTCCAGCAAGAGCGGTACATCGCCGCGCGCCAGTTTAGCCAGCGCAGCAGCAATTTCCACTGCCGGTACATTGTGTTCACGCTCGTAATCTTCGATCAGCGAATGAAATACTTCCAGGCCGCCGGCGGCGATGGTTTCCGCGATCTGCTCCTTGAAGCGTGCGATACGCACATCATTCACTGCTTCCACACTCGGCAATTCCAGTACCGAGATCGGCTGGCGGGTTGCCCGTTCAATCGCCTTGAGCAAGTTACGCTCACGCGGCGCGATGAACAAGATTGCTTCACCGCTGCGTCCGGCCCGCCCGGTACGGCCGATGCGATGGGTATAGCTTTCCGGGTCATGAGGTACGTCATAGTTGATAACGTGGCTGATCCGTTCGACGTCCAGACCGCGTGCCGCAACATCAGTCGCGACCAGGATATCGATCTTGCCGTCTTTTAATTGCTGGATGGTGCGCTCGCGTTGCTGTTGCTGGATATCGCCATTAATGGCTGCCGCCGAAAAACCGCGCGCCTGCAATTTGCTGGCGAGCTCTTCGGTACCCAGCTTGGTGCGCGCAAAGATGATCATGCCGTCGAAAGTTTCTGCTTCCAGGATACGGGTCAGCGCGTCCAGCTTTTGCATGCCGCTGACCAGCCAGTAACGCTGACGGATATTGTCGGCGGTACCTGTCTTGGCCGCGACTGTGATCAGGTCCGGATCACGTAAGTAAGTGGTCGCTATCCGTTTGATGGCCGATGGCATGGTAGCTGAGAACAAAGCGGTTTGGCGCGACTCCGGTGTTTTTTGCAGGATGGTTTCGACATCGTCAATGAAACCCATGCGCAGCATTTCATCGGCTTCGTCCAGCACCATGGTTTTAATACGGGAAAGATCGAGTGAGCCTTTTTCCAGATGGTCGATAACCCGGCCCGGCGTACCTACTACTACATGGACACCACGGCGCAAGGCGCTCAGCTGCGCACCATAGCTTTGGCCGCCGTAAATAGGCAGCACATGGAAACCTGGAATATAGGTCGCGTAACGCTGGAAAGCCTCCGCCACCTGGATCGCCAGTTCGCGCGTCGGAGCCAGCACCAGCGCTTGCGGCGTGCTTTGTTTGATATCTATACGCGCCAGGATAGGCAACGCAAAAGATGCCGTTTTACCGGTACCGGTCTGGGCCTGTCCCAGCACATCGCGATTATTCAGCAGCAAAGGTATGGTCGCGGCCTGGATCGGCGATGGCGACTCGTAACCCAATTCCTGCAGCACACGCAGCAGCGGCTCGCTCAGTTTCAGATCGGAAAAAAGGGGAAAGGATGGTTCAGACATGGTTGCTCACAAGAATGTTCGTATCGCGGAGTGCGAAAAGATGCACGCAGTTTACTCTCTTGACGGCCGTTCGCCGCGACTATGAGTGAGCATAAGCACAATCTAGGCCCCATAAGGGAACCAAGCAAGCATTTTTGTACCTTATAAGCCTGCCCCCGCGTCATCCCCCCTACCTCAGCAGGAAAAGCAAAGCATGCGCGCCAGCGCAATGTCGACTGTCTGACTGCAACAATAAAACGCAAGGCCGGGAAATCACCATGCCAATGAAAGCAAACCTGTTTTTGACAAAAGGAAGTACATTTACATCGCGTGCTCGCATTATCGGGAGCACCGCGGCAGGGCCTTGCTATGCACGGATATCTATAAGGGAGATCTTTTGAATCGCGCCAAGATCATCATCATCGCTACCCTGCTGGCCGTACTCGGTGCCCTGCTACCCATTTCCGCAACCCTTTACCTGTCCTGGCAGAGGGCCACCGATATTGAATCCGACCGCCTGCTTTCTTTCGCACAGCGCGGGCTGGAACGTGCGCGCATCTCTTTGGCCGATGCCGAAAAAGCACTACAGGCTGCACAGGAATTGAACAGTCCGCCCTGTTCGACCTCGCATATCCGGCAGATGCGCCTGATTGAAATGAATACGCGCAGCATTGAAGACATCGGGTATTTCGAACACGGTCTTTTAAAGTGCACACCGGCTGGCCTGGTCCTGAAAGAAGTCAGCCGGACCCCCACCGAATTTACAACCGATAACGGCCTGGCGATCAGCTCCAACGTTATCCCTGAAGTCAACGGCGGTAAAGGCATGATAGGCATCAGCTCCGGGGCCTATAAAGTCTTGATCGATCCGATGCGCTTTGCCGACATCATCCTGAACCCTGATACACAGTTGGCCATCGCGACGCGCAATGGCAAATTGCTGGGTACCTTGCATCAACCCGACCTCGCTCAGGTGCAACAACTGCTGGACGGGGAATACGCATCCGCGACATCCCTGGCGCTGCGGGACAAAGACTTGATCGCTGTCGTGATGGAGCCGAGTCGCACTATCGCCACCCAAATGTGGCGTGAAATGATGGTGCTGCTACCGTTGGGTATATTAATGGCCGGATTTATCGTCGGCCTTGTGGTGTGGGTCTCGGGTAAGCGCCTATCGCCGCTGGGTGAGTTGAGGCTGGCAGTGGAAAGCCGCGAATTTGTCGTGCACTACCAACCCTTGATAGAACTCAGGAGCGGCATATGTGTAGGTGCCGAAGCCCTGGTGCGCTGGCGCCGACCGGATGGCAGCATGACGCGGCCTGACTTGTTCATCCCGCTGGCAGAAGAAAGCGGACTTATATTACCCATCACAGATCAGGTGGTTGCTGCAGTCGTACAGGATATGCGCGGCACATTAGAAGCAGAGCGCCAACTACACATCGCTATTAATATCAGCGCGGCCGATATAAAGAGCGGACGTGTGCTGGATGTCATCACGCATGCGCTCGGCGGCACCGACATTCAAACCCGGCAAATCTGGCTGGAAGCTACCGAGCGTGGTTTCATGGATATAGACGCAGCGCGCGTCACCATTAGCAAGGCGCGTGCTATGGGCCATGCAGTCGCTATCGATGATTTTGGTACCGGCTATTCGAGCCTATCCTATTTGCAAGGCTTGCCGATGGACGCACTAAAGATAGACAAATCCTTCATCGATACGATAGATACTGAATCAGCCACCAGTAGCGTCACGCCTCACATCATAGAAATGGCACGGGCACTGAAGTTACAAATCGTTGCTGAAGGTGTGGAGACGCAAGCACAAGCGGACTACCTGCTCGCGCACGAGGTCGATTTTGGCCAGGGCTGGTTATTCTCCAAGGCATTGCCGGCGCATGAATTCATCGCTTTCTTTCATGCGAACCGTGCGCAACGCCGGGCAGCGCAATAAATTTACACAATAGGAAACAAGGCACTCGGCGCTATTTGTTCTGGATGATTTGATAGCCATCCCAATTGCCTCGGGCATCGGCATCTATCTTTGCGCAGAAGCGCACTTCGCCATTGACGTCGCAAGTGATCACATCGGCATTCGCGCCGCTTTGCTTCAGCTTGGCGATGTCTTTCGTCAGCTTCGCTTTCTCCTCCCTCAAGTGCTGCAAGGAAAAAGGACTAGGCACATACAACCACAAGGCCAGGACAATCGCACCCGGAATGATCAGCCAGCGTGGGTTCCTGCCACCTATTCCGGTCTTGTCTTCCCTGGCCTTGCCTCCTTCTATGCGATTGCTCAGCGTGCTGACCGCATCCGCCATTGCGAGCCGGATCGATTGGTCTATTTGCATACGCAATGCCGGTGGCAGTTCCTGGCTCATACTCGATAAATTTTCACTCATGGCATTCTGGCGCTCGTCTTGCATGACGCTGTTCTTATATGCTGGATCTAAAAAAATAGGCTCCCGAAGGAGCCTGAAAGTTGAGTTCTAATCTTTGCGTTTATGCGGCTTAGGCATGCGCCGGAGCGCCTCCACCTGCAGCTTCTGCAGCCTTCTCCTTCTTGAGGAGATCAGCCGAGTACGCTACGTGTTTCTTCAGAGTTGGGCGCAAGGCGACAACTGCGAGGATAGCCGCGGTCAGATCCATACATGCAACTGTGTACAGAACGGTAGACCATGTGCCGGTTGCTTCCATCATCAGGTTACCAACTGGTACGAACAGAGCGCCGATACCTTTTGCGGTGTACAGCACGCCGTAGATCTTACCGATGTGTTTGGTACCGAATGCATCGCCAGCCAGAGCCGAGAACAGCGAGTAGACTACACCCCAGGCCAGGAACACGACGCCGGACAAGATCAAG
>JBEBUE010000091.1:0-8785 GCA_040393485.1 Herminiimonas sp. | reverse complement strand
TGCCGAATCGTGGTGCTTTCGTTTCGAAGATGAACGACACCGAGATCTGGGAAGCGTTTGAAATGATGAGCGGACTGGAAGCGTTGTCCGGTGAGCTGGCTGCAGAACGCATCTCGCCAGCGGAAATCGCTGACATTAAAGTCCTGCATCAGGCGATGCTGGTCTGTCGTGCGCAAAATGATTTGCCGGGTTATTACAGCCGTAATCAGACTATTCATAACAAGATCAATGAAGCCGCGCGCAATTCGATGCTGCGTCAGATTTACTTGTCGGTGAATCGTCGTTTGCTGGCCCTGCGCTTTAAATCGAACTTTAAAGAAGAGAAGTGGGATCGCGCGATACATGAGCACGATGAAATGATCCAGGCGCTGGAAGCACGCGACGGCAAGCGCCTGGCAGGTATCTTGCGCCAGCATTTGCTCGATAAGCGTGACTCCGTCATGGCGGACTTGCGTGCAGCGAATGGTAAAGCTGCGTAATTAAGCAATTCGTAAACAGATGTTGAATGTGCGCTGCATTTAACTGATAGCTACAAAAGAAAAAAGCCTGGAGAGCAATCTCCAGGCTTTTTGTTTTGGATGGGCTGATACCCATCCATGACACAACTATCAGGCTGGCTTTTGGCTGGCCTGACGGAAGTTGCTGATCAGACTGCTGATGATAGGCCAGACCAGTGCGATCACAGCCAGCGTCATCACGGTACCTACCAGGCCGCTGCCCCAGAACACGCCAAGCGCGCCTTTGGAACCGACCATGGTTTGACGGAATGCATCTTCAGCGCGATCGCCGAGCACCAGTGCCAGCACCAGTGGTGCCAATGGGTATTGCAGCTTCTTGAAGATGTAACCGATCACACCGAACACCACCATCAGCCAGATATCGAACTCGGCGCTGTGTACGGTATAAGCACCGATCGCACAGATCACCATGATGGACGGTGCAATGATGGAGAACGGAATGCGCAGGATGGCTGCGAACACCGGCACTGTGCTCAACACCACCAGCAAGCCGACGATGTTACCGAGATACATACTGGCGATCAGGCTCCAGACAAAGTCCTTCTGTTCGACGAACAGCATAGGACCAGGTTGCAAGCCCCAGATCATCAGGCCGCCGAGCAAGACCGCAGCAGTGGCGGAACCCGGGATGCCGAGCGCAAGCATAGGCAGCAGTGCGCTGGTGCCGGCTGCATGTGCTGCGGTTTCCGGTGCCAGTACGCCTTCAATATTGCCCTTGCCGAACGATGACGAATCACGCGATAGTTTCTTCGCCATGCCGTAGCCCATGAAGGATGCAGCAACTGCACCGCCTGGCGTGATACCGAGCCAGCAACCGATGACCGACGAACGCAGCAGCGTCATCCAGTAGCGCGGCATCTGTGCCCAGGTCTTGAAGACCACCTTGAGGTCGATGGAGGCTTTCTTGCCCTTGAACGCGAGGCCTTCTTCCATCGTGATCAGGATTTCGCTGACACCAAACAAACCGATCACCGCTACCAGGAAGTCGAAGCCGCGTAGCAAATCAGGGATGTCATAAGTCATGCGCAATTGTCCGGACACCGTATCCATGCCGACTGCCGCCAACATGAAACCGACGCACATCGAAATGATGATCTTCGCTTTCGGTTCCTTGCCCATGCCGATGAAGCTGCAGAAGGTCAGGAAGTAGACCGCAAAGAATTCCGGCGGACCGAAACGCAAGGCAAACTTCGCAACTACCGGTGCCAGGAAGGTAATGACGATGACGCCAAACAATGCACCTATGCAGGAGCCGGTGAATGCAGATGTCAACGCCTGTCCGGCCTTGCCCTGTTGCGCCAGTGGATAGCCGTCAAAGGTCGTGGCCACTGACCACGCCTCCCCCGGTATGTTGAACAGGATGGAGGTAATGGCACCACCGAATAATGCACCCCAATAAATACAGGAGAGCAGGATGATGGCGGAGGTCGGGTTCATCGAGAACGTCAGTGGCAGCAGGATGGCGACGCCGTTCGGGCCGCCCAGGCCGGGGAGTACGCCGACCACAATGCCAAGCAGGATGCCGATGAACATCAGCGCGATGTTGTGCCAGCTGAGGACGTGGCCGAAGCCCGTCATGAGTGAGTTAAGTTCTTCCATGTTTTTTCCTCAGAAGCCTAGCCAGTTTTCAATCGGACCCTTGGGCAGCGGCACTTTGAACTGAATTTCGAAAACAAAAAAGAACACCAGCATCATGATGATGGAGACACTGGCGGCTTTCCACCAAGGGAACTTGCCGAGGAAGAGCATGAAGGCCGCGATGAAGATAACGGACGCAACATAGATGCCGAGATAAGCGATCGCAAAAACAAATACGATCAGTGGCAGGAGAATGACGGCGACCAGGCGCGCCTGTGCAACTTCAAGAAAGGGTGTCTGGTCGTTGTCGCGTATCGCATGTACCAGTACGACGATGCTGGCCAGCAGGATGACTACACCCAGTCGCAGCGGGAAGTAGCCGGCGTCAGGGCCGTATGAGCTCCAGCCTGCACCTAATTGATAGTTACTCCAGATGGTGATCATGGATACAACGCCGAGGGTAATGGCTACGAGGATTTCGGCGTTACGGATGCTAATTACAGCGCGAGAGTGCTCCCTCTCTTCGTCTGCGGAAGTTTCAGATGGATTCATATTCGTTAGTCCGTGATGTGGCCCAATGACGGCAACAGGATGCTGTTGGTCATTGAGCCAGGGTGATGACGGTGAATTACTTGGTGAGCAGGAAGCCCGCGTCTTTCATGATCTCGCGATGCAGTTGCTCATCCTTGGTGAGGAAAGCATTAAGCTGCGCGCCGGTCACGAACTCAGGTTTGAGTGCGTTCTTTTCCAGATAGGTTTTCCACTCCGGGGTAGCGACAACTTTTTGCAGCAGGTCAACATAGAACTGGGTTTGTTCCGGTTTGACGCCGCCTGGCATCATGAAAATACGCAGCATTTCATAGCTGACGTTCAGGCCCTGTTCCTTGCAGGTAGGGATGTCGGACCAGCCTTGGGTCGCGGTTACTTTGGCGGTGTAGCCGATGCGCTTGTCGGAGAACACGCACAGTGCGGTATGTTCGCCGGCACGCCATTGCGAAACAGATTCGGATGGATTGTTGGTGTCGGAATTGATGTGATTGCCGGACAGCTGTGTAGCCGCTTCGCCGCCGCCCTTATATGGGATGTAGAGGAATTTCGCGCCGGTTTGCTTCTCGATCATCATGGTAATCATGTGATCTTCGCGCTTGGAGCTGGTACCACCCATCTTGAAGGTTTCCGGTTTTTTCTTCACATCGTCGATGTAGGCCATCGGTGTTTTATAGCCGGCCTGGCTATTGGTCCACAGTACGAATGCATCCTGCGCGATCATCGCGATCGGTGTCAGGTCTTTCCAGTTGAATGGGAGGTTGGTAGCAAGTGGGGTGGTGTAAATCGAGGAGGAGGCGACGATGATCTTGTTGGGATCACCTTTGGATGCTTTCAGGTCCAGCAAACCTTCCGCACCGCTGGCGCCTGCCTTGTTTTGCACAATGATGGGTTGCTTCATCAGGTTGTGCTTGGTGATGATGCCCTGGATAGAGCGCGCCATCTGATCGGACGCACCGCCCGCGCTAAATGGAACCACCAGTTCCACTGGTTTGGTCGGTTCCCATGCCAAAGCGCTGATTGCACAGCACATGGTGCTCAGGAAGAGGCCGACTTTCATCGGCTGGCGTATAAAGTTTTTCTGCATGATGTTGTCTCCTGTAATTGGGTTGAAGCCCTTATTTGCCGATCTACTGCATCAGTAGCGCACAACGATGCCCGCATCTGAATTCGTTTTCAGCCGTAAATGCCTTGCGTCTGACGCGCTTTTCTCATTTCGGCCGTACTGCTTAGTCCTGAAAACACAGGATCACACATTTGCGATCTATGCATTTAGAATATTGAATACAATATACATTTGAGAAAAAATGTCAATTACTGGATGCGAGATGAACAAATTTTTTTTGAAAAATTGCGCACAGGCGTCTGGAATGGCATTTTGAGTACCAACTCGCACGGTACTGGTCTGAAATGTTGTAATTAAGTAATTGTTTTTGTATTCATTTATTTAGCCAGGAGCATCGAATGAAAGACGTATCAGCCTTAAAGCCACCTCCCTTTGCCCGTATCGGCGATCCGATTTCCCAAGTCAGCACGCCTGCACTGGTGCTTGATCTGGATGCCTTTGATGCGAATACCCATCGCATGGCTGAGCTGGTGCGCCGCCACGGCGTGGCCTTGCGGCCGCATGCGAAGGCGCATAAATCGACCGCGATCGCCTTGCGCCAGCTGGAACTGGGTGCGGTTGGCGTGTGTTGCCAAAAGATGAGCGAGGCGTATCCATTTGCGGCGAAAGGTGTGCTGAGCATACATATCAGCAATGAATTCGTCGGCGCAGACAAAGTGGCGATGGCGGTGGAGTTGGCTAACTATGTGCGACTGAGTGTGTGCGTCGACCATCCGGCACAGGTAGATGCGCTGGGTCAGGCAGCGACTAAGGCAGGTGTGGTGATCACCGTTTTACCAGAAGTGGATATCGGTCAGGGGCGGTGTGGCGTGCAAGGTAATGATGCATTGGCTGCCCTGGTTGACCGTATCGCCACCCATGCCGGTTTGCGTTTCGGTGGTTTGCAGGCATACCACGGTGGTATCCAGCATCTGGCGACCTGGGAGCAACGTAAGGATGCCGCAGCAAACGCAGCACATGCGACGGCGCAGTATGTACAATTCCTGGCCGCACGCGGGATTCGCTGTGATGTCATTACCGGTGGCGGTACAGGCACCGCAGAGTTTGATGTAAGTAGCGGCGTGTACACTGAAATCCAGCCGGGTTCTTATGTATTCATGGATGGCGATTATGGTTCCAAGGATTGGCTGGGTGGCTGGAAACCGGCGCATAGCTTATACATTGCGAGTACCGTCATGAGCACCGCCAAACCTGGGCTGGCAGTATGTGATGTTGGCCTCAAGGGCGTTGCTGTGGATTCGGGTTTGCCGCTGTTGCGCCTCGACGATCACGGCGGCAACTTGCATTACAAGGCAGCCAATGATGAACACGGCATCTTGCAAATCGCCGCTGGCGATACCCGGGATTACCTGGGCAGCAGGGTCTATCTTATCCCCGGGCACTGCGATCCTACCGCTAACCTGTATGACCAATACGTCGGTTACAGACGCGATATAGTGGAATGCATATGGGAGATAGACGCACGCGGACTCAGTCAGTAAGACTGTTGTATTTCCTGATAGGGCTTGGCGGCTGGGCGCGGTATAGTACGGCTGCCGAACCGAAATGCGAAATTTGCATAGCCACTTTGTAAATGTTCCGCATGCCACCCAAGTCAGATTAGTTGTAATGAAAATAAAATCCTGGATCAAGCTCCTGTCGCTACTCGCCATCCTCGCCAGCCTGACTGCGTGCGGCACCCTGCGCGCGATCAATAACACCGAAGACGGCGCTGGCGCGGAAGCGATGAACGTATGGAGTCGCTGGGTAGACTCGGATGGAGATATTGCCGCCGCGACGACCTGGGAGCGCAAGGTCAAGGACGGCGTGACGATAGCCGAAGTGGAGCAGGCTTTTACCAGTGTTGCTGCAGAAGACAATATCAAATCGGTAGGTGAATTCCATTTATCCAAAGAGTTGTCCTTGCGTAGCGGCAAGCCGGAGAAATTCCTCAAGGTGTATTCATATTGCAGTCCGACGATTGCGCGACAAATGGTCGATTTCAGCCCGCATATGGCTGCGTATATGCCTTGTCGCCTGACGGTGGTGGAGAGGGATGACGGCTTATGGATCTATGCCCTGAATATGGACATGCTGATCAAAATGGGGCGCAAGTTGCCGCCCGATCTGCGCAAATCTGTCATGCAGGTGCGCGATACCATGTGGAAAATGATGGAGCGCGGGGCGTTGGGCGAATTCTGAACAACGCTATGCGAACGGGATTTGCTTTGGTAGTATTTGCGTATATAACTATATAATCAAATTGTGATTGCCTGGTAGAACCCTACTAACCAAGCAACGCGGAGGAGACGATATGTTGGCTTTCCCCAGGATGTACGGCTTGCTGTTGCTTGCGTTCGCGCTATTCGGTGTGCGTACAGCGCTTGCCGCAGATGACCTTACTTTGCGGCCGATCAAGATTTCCCCGCATGTCTATTACTTCCAGGGTACGGCTGGCATGGCCAGTGTTGCCAACAAAGGTTTCATGTCGAACGCCGGTTTCGTGGTCACCCGGGACGGCGTTGTTGTATTTGACGCACTAGCGACGCCAGTATTGGGCGAAGGCATGCTCAAGGCGATCAAACGTATTACGCCGCTGCCGGTCAAGCGCGTCATCATCAGCCACTACCACGCGGATCACTTCTACGGCCTGCAAGCTTTCAAGGCGCAAGGCGCGGAAGTCTGGGCGCATGAAAATGGCCGTGCTGCACTCAACTCCGACCTGACGCAGGAGCGACTGAAACAACGTCGCACCGACCTCGCACCATGGGTCAATGAAAAAACGCAATTGATACCAGCTGATCGCTGGCTGGATTTCAAGGATGGCAAGGTCATGCCGTTTGAAATGGGTGGCATACATTTCCGCATCATTGATTCCAGCGGTGCGCATTCGGCTGAAGACATCATGTTGTATGTAGAGGAAGATAAAGTCCTGTTTGCCGGTGATCTATTCTTTACCGGACGTATTCCTTTCGTCGGCGAAGCCAATAGCAAGGTATGGCTGGAAGCACTGGACCGCATGCTGGAAGTGAAGCCTGCACTGGTCGTTCCCGGCCATGGCAAAATGTCCACACAGCCTATGCAGGATATGCAACTGACGCGTGATTACCTGATTTTCCTGCGCAAGCAAATGGGGGACGCCGTGGCAGACATGGTGCCGTTTGACGAAGCGTATGCAAAAGTAGACTGGGCCCGGTTTGCGAAGTATCCTGCATTTGAACAGGCGAATCGTTTGAATGCGTATGGCACCTACATACTCATGGAAAAAGAAAGCCTGGAGAAGCGCTAGGCCGCTACAGGCTGAAGCAGCATCAGTAGTATATAAAAGGAGACGATGATGAAACTGATACGTACAACATTCTTGCTGCTGTTCTGCGCGGCCCTGGGTCTGGGAGTTGCCAACGCAGCTGATCGTGAAGAGAAAGTGGTGTATCACATCACCGATAGTGCGGTCGCTACACAAGCATTGAATAACATCCGTAATCATCTGAACGCCAGCCCGAAAGCCAAGATCGTGGTGGTGGCGCATGGCGCAGGTATCGATTTCCTGCTGGAAGGTGCCAAGAATAAAAACGGCAATCCGTATGACATCGCAGTGCAGGAATTAACGGATCGCGATCATGTGGAATTCCGTATCTGTAATAACACGCTGGAAACGCGCAAGATAGACAAGAAGCAAGTCATACCGGAAGCCAAGATAGTGCCGTCTGGCGTCGCTGAAGTAGCACGCCTGCAGGTGCAAGAAGGCTACGCTTACATCAAACCGTAATGTCGGATCCGGCTTCGAGTGAAGCCGGCATGGACGAATAAATACTCAACTAAATCAGTGGACGTGTGTTGTGGATAAAACTTTTAACAAAGAAGACATGAGTGAGCTATTCGAAGAAGTGGCTAATTACTTTTCTTTGTTGTGCGAGCCCACACGTCTGAAAATCCTCTACGCGGTCTGTAATGGCGAGCGCTCAGTGGGCGACATCGTCAATGAAGTGGAATCGACACAAGCGAATGTGTCGCGTCAGATCAACATGCTGTACCGTGCAAAAATACTTGCGCGCCGCAAGGAGGGTACGCAGGTTTACTATCGCGTCGATGATGAAAAGACCGTCGATTTGTGCAAAGCAGTATGCGGACGCGTGGCTGCCCAAATAGGCATGCCATCACCGGTAGTGCAGTTGCCAGTCGTGGCGCCCAAGCGACGCGTGGCTAGCAGATAACAATAAAAAAATAAAAAAACGGTGCATATTATCCGTATATGCGCATATAGTTATATAGGCACATAATTAAACAAAATTGCCGTAGGAGACAACGGATGACTAAGGATGCAATTAAGGCAGGCCGCTTATTGCGCGCGCCTGAAAATTTCCTGGACCCGGTAGTGGCCCAGGAAATTACAGCAAATGGTTTAAGCGAAGAGCGCAGGGGCTTCCTGCGTAAAAGCTTTCTCGCAGCGAGTGCGGCCATGGCAAGCGGAGTTACGTTTGCACAGGGCGGCGTGATCGGCGATGGCGACCCGAATATACTGAATCTCCCCGAACACTCGACCACGCTCGGCCAGGCTGTGGCGACTAATGGTTATGGGGTGCCTTCCAAATATGAAACCAATCTATTGCGTCGCGAGTCGCCGGGATTGACGCGCGTATCGGCTGCCTCGGTTTCGTTCGCGCCGCTGCAAGGTCTGTTCGGCATCATCACGCCCAGTGGCCTGCATTTCGAACGGCATCACCAGGGTTGGCATGACATAGACCCGAGCAAGCATCGTTTCATGATCAATGGCCTGGTAAAAAATCCCAAGGTCTACACCATGGACGACCTGATGCGTTTGCCTTCCGTTTCGCGCATGCACTTCATCGAATGCGGTGCGAACACAGCGATGGAGTGGGGCAATGTCGCGGTGCCTACTGTGCAGTACTCGCATGGCATGTTGAGCTGCTGTGAGTTCACTGGTGTGCCACTCGCGGTATTGCTGGAAGATTGCGGCTACGACAAAAAGAATGGCAAATTCATCCTCGCCGAAGGTGCGGATGGATCAAGCATGACA
>JBEBUE010000090.1:0-8829 GCA_040393485.1 Herminiimonas sp. | reverse complement strand
GCAATCAGGGCGAGCAGCGGTGCGAGTGTAATGTGCAGATTCAAGGCAGACTCCTATATATAAGACCGTAAGGGTAAATTCTTGCGGCAGAAGCTTACCTTATCCCGCATCGTTCGTTGGCTTGTACGCTACACCATGCGACAAATAAAAAAGCGCGCAACCAATTAAAGATCGCGCGCGGGGACAACACACCTAGCAACATCCAAGGTGTCACATCAGGATTTATTTATTTCGGCAGTAAAACCGTATCGATCACATTGATAACACCGTTCGACTGATACACATCATAGGTGCTGATACTGGCCGTATTTCCACTGTCATCCTTCACATTGATATTGTGTTTGCCATTCATGACGAAAGTCAGTTTTGCACCATTGGCGGTTGCCAGTTGTGCGCTGCCCTTGTTTTTCTTGATGGCTTTTTCGAGTGCGGCAAAGTCATATTTGCCGGGTACCACGTGATAGGTCAGGATTTTTGTCAGGGTTGCCTTGTTTTCTGGCTTCACCAGATTTTCTACAGTGCCGGCAGGCAATTTACCGAATGCAGCATTGGTAGGAGCAAATACGGTAAATGGGCCTTTTCCTTTCAGGGTATCAACCAGACCTGCTGCTTTCACTGCAGCGACCAGAGTGGTGTGATCGGCAGAATTCACCGCATTATCAACAATATCCTTGCTGGGCAGCATACTTTGTCCACCTACCATGACGGCGTCGGCAGCATAAGCGAATGACACTGAAGCGAGTGTAGCGGACAGCAACAAGACATAAGAAAGTTTGCGCATGATCGTTTCCTTCAAGAGTGTGCAGGATTGCGTAGTGATATACGCTGCGCCAGCTCCGACAGATTCAACTACTTGTATGTGCATATGCTTGTGGCAACTTATCTGGCCGTAGGGCAATAGCAGGGGCGTAAAAAAAACGGTGCGACTGTCATCGCACCGTTTTTGCAAAAAAGTTGAAGTAAGCCGATAGGCCGGATTCTGTTACGACGCATGAGCAAGCCCGTGCGTTATGACAACCATTCCTCTAGGCCGTGAATTACTCCACGGCTCAAGCTTCCTACCCGCACGCTCCGCGAGCAACGTCAACGCGTGCCTATTTGGAATTGCTCCGAGTGGAGGTTACCGCGTTTCACCCTTTGTGACGCGGGGAGCGCTAGCGCCTCCCGGTCCCAAAGACTCGTCTCTGTGGCCCTATTCCTCGCCTCACGGCGGACGGCCGTTAACCGTCACCCTGCTCTATGGAGTCCGGACCTTCCTCCCGCCATCACCGAAATGACAGCCAGCGGTTGTCTTGGCTTACTTCAGGCGACATTGTAGTCCAGCAGTCGATGACAAGCGTGAATAATGTTTTATCATGCACTTGCGCGATAGAAATCCCCCTGATTTCACCCATACTCCCCGCACGCAGAGATCCACTACATGAAATTGTACGAAACGCTGGCCGCCGAACTCGCGCAATCCATCCAGGATGGCGTCCTGCGTATCGGTGATCGCCTGCCTTCAGTGCGGCAGGCCAGTACCAGCCGCGCGATCAGCCCATCCACCGTATTCCAGGCCTATTACTTACTGGAAGCACGTGGCCTGATACGCGCACGCGAGCGCTCTGGTTACTATGTCGCCGGGGCAGCGCAAAAATTGCCACCCGAACCGGAACAGGCATCGCAACCCGATGAAGCCTCGTCTCCGGTCGATATCAGCGAGCGCGTGTTTGAAGTACTGGAATCTGCCAAGATGCGCGACCTGGTACCGTTCGGCTCTGCCTTCCCCAGTCCTTTGTTATTTCCTATGGCCAGGCTGGCGCGGGCAATGGCATCCAGCGTGCAGCAACTCGATCCGTGGAGTGCAGTCGATGACCTGACGCCGGGCAATCCGCAATTGCGCCGCCAGATCGCCTTGCGCTATCTGGCTGACGGCATGCATATCCATACAGATGAAATTGTCATCACCAATGGTGCGCTGGACGCGCTCAACCTGTGCCTGACCGCTGTCACCCGACCGGGCGACGCAGTACTGGTCGAATCACCAACCTTCTACGCCGCGCTGCAAGCACTTGAACGGAACGGCTTACACGCCATAGAAGTACCGACCCATCCACGTGAAGGGATAGACCTGGCAGCATTGGCACGCGCCATCGAGCGGCATCAGCCGAAAGCATGCTGGCTCATGAGCACTTTCCAGAATCCGCTCGGCAGCCTGATGCCGGATGCAAAAAAACGCGAACTGGTCACCCTGCTGGCACAACATGACATCCCGCTGATCGAAGACGACGTCTATGGTGAACTGTATTTCGGCGACAAACGTCCGATGCCAGCCAAGGCTTTCGATACCAAAGGGCTGGTTATGCATTGCTCGTCTTTCTCCAAATGCCTGGCGCCCGGCTATCGTGTCGGCTGGGCCGCCCCCGGACGTTTTACCCGCGCCGTGGCACGGCACAAGCTAACCACCACGCTGGCCGCCTCCGCCCCGGCACAAGCGGCACTTGCCACGTATCTGGAAAAAGGCGGCTACGACAAACACCTGCGCCAGCTGCGCCACACACTATCGGTCCAGCAAACCCTCGTCATGGAGGCAATTGCCCGTCATTTCCCGCCGGGTACACAAGCGACACGGCCGAAAGGGGGCTATTTCCTGTGGCTGGAATTGCCTGCCGAGGTAAACGCACTGGAACTGCACCGGCTGGCACTCGCCCAAGGCATCAGCATCGCACCGGGGCCTATATTCTCTGCGCATCATGGTTTCACGAATTGCATACGGCTGAACTATGGACACGCATGGGATCAGCGCAGCGAGGCTGCAATCGCGACCCTGGGAACATTGGTAAAGAAAATGGCCTGTGCCTGACCTGAGATGTCTTTTTAACCATCGCAAAGCAGTTCCGAAGCAGTTACAGGCAAACTGCTATGGTTTTTTACGCAGCTACTGATGCTGGGCAAAGCCGCGTTGCGCCCCTACCCTTGCAGTATCATGTAGAAATTCCGACAAGCTGCAGAGGGTTAGGCACGCATCATCAATCCCTCATCCTAAGACTAGAGACCTATCACAATGAGTGCATCGCACACTATGCGGAGTAAATGCTCAGGTTTGATCCGCCTGCTTACAACTGTCAGCCTTGTCCTTGCTGCCAGCATCGCCACTGCAGCCACCGACGCGCGTCCCGATAACGGAAAAATCCCCGACACCATCGCGCAACGCGTAACCGCTTGCGTGGTATGTCATGGCAAGGAAGGGCGCGCCGGCAGCGATGGCTATTACCCACGCATCGCGGGCAAGCCGGCGGGCTATCTATATAACCAGTTAATTAATTTCCGCGATGGCAAACGTACTTACCCGGTCATGACCGCCATGCTGGAAAACATGTCGGATGCCTATCTGCGCGAAATCGCACAATATTTCTCCGATCAGCATCCGCCTTACCCCGAACCACAGGCTTCACAATCAAATCCGGCCGAACTGGAACGTGGTCGACGGCTGGTACATGAGGGCGACAAGGCAAAAGGCATTCCGGCATGCGTCGCCTGCCATAGCGCCAAGATGACCGGCACCGCACCCGCCATTCCCGGCCTGATAGGTTTGCCGCGCGACTATCTGCTGGGCCAGATCGGCGCGTGGAAGATAGGTACGCGGCACGCCGCCAAGCCGGATTGCATGGCCGAGATCGTCAAAAAAATGAGTGCCGAAGATATCAGCGCCGCCGCTGCATGGCTATCCGAACAGCGCGTCCCGGCCGATGCTTCGCCTGCGCCTGCCATCACCACCAGGCTCCCGCTGGAATGCGGCAAACTCGCACCGTAGAGAAGCAGACCCATGAAACGATCCTATCTCTTGCGCTTTTTCGCTCTACTGCTCGGCATCTTCACGATCTTCGTCGTCTGGCTATTCCTCGCCAATCGCAACCCTGACCTCGACCAGCCGTCGGTGCCACCTGCTGATCCGGCCCAGCAACTGGTACAAGGCGCCTACCTGGCGCGCGTCGGCAATTGCATGAGCTGCCACACCTCGCGCGGCGGCGAGTCGTATGCCGGTGGCCGTGCGGTGCCGACACCGTTTGGCAATATCTATACATCCAACCTGACGCCGGATGCAGCAACCGGTTTGGGCAAATGGAATAGCGACGATTTCTGGCAAGCGATGCACAATGGCAAATCAAAAGATGGCAGCCTGCTCTATCCTGCCTTCCCGTACACCAACTACACCAAGGTTACGCGCGCAGATTCGGATGCCATCTTCGCTTACCTGCAAACCCTGCCTGCGGTCAGCCAGCCGAATCGCGCACCTGAGCTGCGCTCCCCTTACGACAACCGCCTCGCTCTCTATGTCTGGCGTGCGCTCTACTTCCGTCCTGGCCAGTACGCGAATGATGACAAGCAATCAGTGGAATGGAATCGGGGCGCCTACCTGACGCAAGGCCTGGGTCATTGCAGCGCCTGCCATACCCCGCGCGACAATCTCGGTGGCACTGACCTGAAAGCCGAACTCGGCGGCGGCATGATCCCGGTGCTGAACTGGTATGCACCACCATTGAATAGCGACGCCCAGACCAGCCTCGGCAAATGGGAAACCGAACATCTGGCCGCATTGCTGAAAACCGGGGTCGCACCAAGTCGCTCCGTCAGCGGGCCGATGGCGGAAGTCGTATTCGGCAGCCTGCAATATGCGAAGGATGAAGACATCAAGGCGATGGCGGTTTACCTGAAATCACTGCCGCAGCAAATCGCAGCACCGGCAGTGACAGCTGAAAGCATCCCGGATGAAACCAAGAAAGGCATGATCAAGGCCGGTGCCAAATTGTATGAAAACCAGTGCGCCAGTTGCCATCAGGAATCCGGCAAAGGTGTGACATCCATCTATCCGGCACTGGCCGGTAGCCGCGCTATCACCACACCGGTTGCGACCAATGCCATCCGCATGGTCTTGCATGGCGGTTATGCACCGAGTACTGCAGGCAATCCGCGCCCTTACGGCATGCCACCATTCGGCCACTCGATGACAGATGAAGAAGTCGCCTCTGTCGTGACCTACATCCGCAACTCCTGGGGCAACCAGGCAAGTGCGGTATCACCCAACGATGTAAATCGCTATCGCTCCCGTTAAGACTATGCCTGCTTCAAATTCATCATCGCACCGAACAACTCCGCGGACACCCCTACTAAGCAGCAAACACAAGAGCAAGACCACCACCACCTTGCTGGCGGTCTTGCTCGGCGGTACTGGCGCACATCGCTTTTATTTATATGGCCGTAAAGACTTCTGGGCCTGGATCTATTTCTTCGCTTTCATCCTCTTTATCCTGACCCTGCTTATCGCAAAAACATCAAATTCGATAGCGCTCAATATGCTCAGCCTGTTCCCGATACCTGTCTTCGCCGCATGGATAGAGGCGCTCGCAATCGGACTCACACCGGATGAAAAATGGGATGCGAAACACAATGAACTCTCTGCGCAACAATCTGACTCACGGTGGTCCATCGTCATCCTGGTCGTACTCACTTTCGCCTGCACGTTTACCACCATCGTGATCAGCATGGCACGCATGACGGATTTATTTCTCACCGGTGGTGCTTACGGTTAATTGCATCTTCGCATAGCGCTCTATAATCGTTCATTGCACACCACCATCGAGATAGCGCATCCATGTCTACTATCGATTTCCGCCTGCCGCCGATTCCTTGCCTGATTGCATTTGAAGCGCGTGCACGGCTGGGCAGCGGCGTTCTGGTCGCACGCGAATTGTGTATTTCACCGAGTGCAGTCAGCCATCGCATCAAACAACTGGAAGAAGCAACCAACCTGCAGCTATTTCGCAAGACCAGTGGCGAAGCCGTCCTCACCGCTGATGGCCAGGCTTATCTAGAAGCGGTACGCAATGCACTCAATACCTTGAGTCACTTCGGTCGCAATCCGGCTGCCAGCAACAAAGTTAAAAAGCAATTGCGCATCGCCGCGCCACCGACCTTCGCGTATCAAATCATCATTCCGCGCCTGAGCTTATTGCAGGAAAATTTCCCTGAACTCCGCTTTGAGTTGCAACTATCGGTTCCGCTTGTCGGATTAAAAGCGGACGATTCGGATATAGAAATACGTTTCGGTATCGGCCACTATCCCGGCTATCACGTCACGCGCATCCTCGACGAAGATGTCGTACCTATGTGCAGCCCGGAATACCTGGCACAACATGGCCCGTTTGAAACTTATGAAGACCTGCAGCGCGCGACCTTGCTACGCTGCACGATAGAACCGTGGCACCCGTGGTTCCAGGCTGCGGGGCTGGACTGGCGCGAGCCAGTCGGCACGCTGCAATTCGTCGATATTGGTTCCTGCATGCAGGCAGCAGCGTGGGGCCACGGCATTGCACTGGCGCGTCCGAAGATGGCGGCCTCACTGACCGCCAGCGGGCGACTGGTACCGGTATTTGACCTGAGTGCGAAGCCTGCCTATTCTTACTTCGCGACTTGTTTACCGGAAGCCTTGCAACATACGGAATCGCTGGAAGTGATTAACTGGCTGCGCAGCGACCTCGAGCATGAAGATGCGATGCAGGCACTGGCGCTGGCCGCCGACCAACCATCCGGCAAAAGAAAAAAATAGGCAGCACCTCGCTCACGCGGGGCACTGCCTAAAGAGACAC
The DNA here is from genome assembly GCA_040393485.1 of Herminiimonas sp. Lineage (GTDB taxonomy): Bacteria > Pseudomonadota > Gammaproteobacteria > Burkholderiales > Burkholderiaceae_D > Oxalicibacterium. Next base: position 2,203 of record JBEBUE010000090.1, on the reverse strand, counting down.
ACCATCATCAGAGGGTGTAACGTTCAACGGCCTCCTCTTTCCACTGGATGCCATTGCCAGGACAATCCCTTACGATCGCGTTGCCATTGCGTACCTGCAATGGATCGATCAATATCGGATCTGCCATCTGGAAATACTCTATGTAATGTGCAGTCGGTGTTACGCGCAGCAAATGCACACTGATTTCCTGGAAGAAGTGATTCGAGACGCGCACATTATTCGCTGCGCATACACCAACCGCCTGCATCCAGCCCGACACACCACCTATCTTCATCAGGTCCGGCATCATGTAATCCGATGCCTTCATGCGCAGGCTCTCTGCCACCTGGCGCGGCCCCCACAGGTTCTCACCCAGCTGCAGCGGCGTTTTGATCGCTGCTGCAATTTGCGCATGGCCGCAGTTATCGTCGTAACGGGTCGGCTCCTCTATCCAGAGCAAACCTTCATCGTCCAGCGCCGGACAACGCACCATCGCCTCGGCCACATCCAGGCTCTGGTTGTAATCGACCATCAGGCGCGCCGCACCCTCGGTTGCCTTGATCGCGGCCCGCACCACTGCGATATCTTCCTGCAGGGTCGGATAACCGATCTTGATCTTGATCGCCTTGAAACCACGCTCTACCGCGGCAGCCACATGCTTGACCGCATCCGCCATCCCATCCATACCGAAACTGGCATACGCAGGTATGCCATCTGCCGCAGTACCACTGCCGACACTGCCACCCAACGCACGCACCAGCGGCAACTCAAGATGCTTCGCGTGCGCATCCCACACCGCCATGTCGATACCGGCCAGCACCATATCCAGCAAACCATAAGTGCCTATCAGCATGAAGCGGCTACGCAGATTATTCATCAGCCCTAGCGGATCCAGCGGCTGACCTTCGAGCAGCAAAGTCAGGTCAGTCGCCAGCTGCTTGACCGCACCCAGCACCAGCGGGGTGTAAGTGAAGATATACGCATGACCGCAAACACCGGCATCCGTCTGTACATCCAGCAATAGCATGGGTGCCGCCTGTACCGTCCCGCTCGCCGTCTTCAACGGTTGTGCGAGTGGAACGATCAATGCACGTGCACGCATTTCAGTGATGAGAGGTAAAGACATAATTGCCCTGCTATTTTAGAAATGAAAACGCCGCCTTCCAGAAGGCGGCTCTTGCTTATTGCAAACGGTCGCTGCCGTCAGGTGCGCGTGACAGTGCAGGCAAAGGTCCGAGCTCGGCAGCGAACTGCGCACGCTCGGCTTCTGCCGCCGCGTCATTGAACTCGACTGGTGTCAGCGCACGACGATTGACCTTCAGTTCAAATACGTCGAAGCGATTGTAGTAACCGACCACGTCCTGGAATTGCTTAGGCACCACACATTTGGCGAGATCGATATCGGCATAAACGATGCCTTCTTCATCCTGCAGGGTGTCGCTGATCGGCATGCCATCCGGCCCCATGATCATGGAGACGCTCTTCGATGCTTCTTCCATCAGGCGACGCACACGCGGATCGTTGCGGCTGATCATATCGATGGCTTCTGGCGGCAGGAAACCGGATGCAACAATGTTGAACATCTTGCCTTCAAACGCCGCGGCTCCGGCACGCAGACGGATCGATGCTTCCAGGTCATACGCCACTTCACCGGAAGGATGGGTAGGCCAGCGTGGCGAGTAAGCAGAAATGTGTACGTTCTCGCCTTGTGCCATCAGCGAGAAGCGCGCCAGTGCGTTTGTGTTTTCACCGCACACCAGTGCACCTATGCGACCGATGCGTGTATCGACCACGCGCAAGCCACTGCCATCGCCGCTGGCCCATGCCAGTTTCTCCCAATGGGTGGCAATCAGCTTGCGATGACGATTCAGGATGCTGCCGTCGTCGCCGATCAAAATATTCGTATCCCATACACAGCCCATGCTGATAGGTGTGCCTTCATTGATACCCATGGAAACAAACACGCCATGACGACGTGCGGCTTCGCGCAGTTGCGCGACTTCCGGGCCATTGATTTCGATCGCCGATGAAGCCAGTTTGAAAAAGAATTCATGCGTTTCAACTGGTGCCCATACGCCACACCAGATCGGGAATGCAGAGACAAACGCTTCAGGAAATGCAATCAGCGACGCACCATTACGCGCGGCTTCAGCGATCAGGTCGCAGGCTTTATCGATGGTGGCCGGGGTGTCGAAATAGATAGGCGCTGCATGACATGCTGCTG
>JBEBUE010000089.1:0-8833 GCA_040393485.1 Herminiimonas sp. | reverse complement strand
TGCTTCTACCGGGTCCGGCGTTGGTCCTAATATGTTGCACTATGTGCTGGGTATCACCAAGGCTTACACCACACGTGTCGGCTCGGGCCCATTCCCATCGGAATTGCCTACAGATGCAGGCGTCGGTAAACACCTGGCAACAGTCGGCCACGAATTCGGTACCGTTACCGGCCGTGCTCGTCGTTGTGGCTGGTTCGATGCTGCGCTGCTGAAGCGTTCGGTACAAATCAACGGTGTGACGGGCATGTGTTTCACTAAACTCGACGTGCTGGATGGCCTCGAGTCGCTGCGTATCTGCACTGGCTACAAACTGAATGGCAAAACAGTCGATATCTTCCCGGTCGGCGCTGAAGATGCAGCGGCCTGCGAACCTATCTACGAAGAAATGCCAGGCTGGAAAGAAAGCACGGTTGGTGCGAAAACACTGGAAGCCTTGCCTGCAAACGCACGCGCTTACATAGATCGCATCGAAAAACTGGTCGGTGTACCTATCGATATGATTTCGACCGGCCCAGACCGCGAAGAAACCATCGTATTGCGTCATCCTTTCAAATAAAATTACTTAGTCCGACGAGTTGCAAGATGCCAGAATCAGGCGATAAAGATCTATGGGTGACATGGGAAGCCTATCACCAAGCAATCGAACGCCTGGCTCTGCTCGTGCACGAGTCGGGTTGGGAATTTGACCAGGTGCTATGCCTGGCGCGTGGCGGTCTCCGCCCTGGCGATGTGTTCTCACGTATCTTTAATGTGCCGCTGGCGATTTTGTCGACCAGCTCATATCGTGAAGATGCAGGCAAAGAGCAGGGCACGCTGGATATCGCGAAACACATCACGATTACAAACGGAACTCTGGGTGGCAAGGTATTGCTAGTCGACGATCTGGTCGATTCCGGAGTAACGCTGGAACAAGTGCAGCGTCATCTCTCCGAAAAATTCCCTGCAGTGACAGAAGTGAAATCTGCCGTCATCTGGTACAAAGCTTGCTCATCTGTAGAGCCGGATTTCTATCTCGACTATTTGCCGCACAATCCGTGGATACATCAGCCGTTTGAGGAATACGATGGCTTGCGTCCACATCAATTGGCAGCATGGTTGCGCAAAGGCGAAACAGAATAAGGCACGTCGTCACCGATGTGTCATTTTCTGCAGGCAATATCTATGCGTTGCAGAAGTGCGTTATAAAGTAAGTAACGTAGAAAAAACGAAGGAAGTAAAAACAAGTTTTCGCAAAGAGTTTTGCGATATCTGAAGTGTGCTGCGTGAGTTTGAAGCGAGCTCGTATGAGCAAGGAAATAAATGCGTCCGGAAAAAGAAAAACCCCGTTGACGAATCAACGGGGTTTTAATAACTTGGTGCCCACGGAGGGACTCGAACCCCCACACCTTGCGGCACATGGACCTGAACCATGCGCGTCTACCAATTCCGCCACGTGGGCCTACAGAAAGATGAGCAGTATAGCGGATATCCATTGGAAGTCAATCATTGATTGCGATTAATTTGCATGTTTCTCGACTTATTATGCAAATACTCTCGTCGTCCGTTACACTGACTCCCGTTCTAATAACAATTAACCAAAACAGCTTTTGAGCCAATACTCTTATACCATTCCCAGCCGCGAGGAAATTCTCGGCATCTTACGTACGGCCACCGGTTCGCACGACGCCTCCACACTTGCTACTGCTCTCGGTGTAAAACCTGATGAGATGGATGGCCTGATGCGTCGCCTGAATGCGATGGAGCGCGATGGACAAATCAAACCAGATCGCGCCGGCAATTATCAACTTGCCCATTCTTCCAATTTTATTGAAGGCCGTGTCAGCAGTCACCGCGACGGCTTCGGTTTTCTGATTCCCGATGACGCCAGCGCCGATATCTTTTTGCCTGAGAAAGAAATGCAAAAAGTACTGCACGGTGATCGCGTGCAGGCACGCATCATAGGCACCGATCGCCGTGGTCGCCCTGAAGGCACCATCGTCGAAGTTGTTGCACGTGCAAACACACATGTCATCGGTCGCTTGCTGAACGAAAACGGCGTGTGGGTGGTTGCACCTGAAGACAAACGCATAGGCCAGGACATCATGCTTGCCGGTTCGCCAGGCAAGGCAAAAACCGGGCAGGTCGTCAGTGTCGAACTGACTGAGCAACCGTCGCGTTTCAGCCAACCTGTCGGCAAGATCGTCGAAGTCCTCGGCGACATTGATGATCCGGGTATGGAAATTGAAATCGCTGTGCGCAAATATGGCGTGCCGCATGAATTTTCTGAAGCTGCAAAAAAAGCAGCAGCCAAATTGCCGAACGAAGTGCGTGCCGTTGATTTGCATGATCGCGTCGATTTGCGCGATGTGCCTTTGGTGACCATCGATGGTGAAGATGCGCGCGACTTCGATGATGCCGTGTATTGCGAACCATGCAAAATCGGTCGTGCTGACGGCTTCCGCCTGATCGTTGCGATTGCAGACGTCAGCAACTATGTCAAACCGAATGAAGCTATCGATGTCGACGCGCTGGAGCGCAGCACCTCGGTGTATTTCCCGCGTCGCGTGATTCCTATGTTGCCGGAGAAGTTGTCGAACGGTTTGTGCTCGCTTAACCCGGGAGTAGATCGCCTGACCCTGGTATGTGATGCCGTGATTACCACTAAAGGTGAAATCAAGGCTTACCAGTTCTATCCGGCAGTGATCCATTCGGCGGCACGGCTGACCTATACCGAAGTCGCCGCTATCCTGGGTAATACCAAAGGCATAGAGGCGACCAAGCGCCCAGCGCTGGTGCCACACTTGCTGAATCTGTATGGCGTCTATCAGGCTCTGTTGCAAGCGCGCCATGCACGCGGTGCGATTGACTTTGAAACAACCGAAACCTATATCGTATGCAATGAAGTCGGCAAGATCCAGCAGATCCTGCCGCGCACACGCAATGAGGCGCACAAACTGATTGAAGAGTGCATGCTGGCCGCCAACGTGTGCGCAGCTGATCTCTTGCAGCGCCACAAGCATCACAGCCTGTATCGTGTGCATGCGTTGCCGACCAAGGAAAAACTGAATCAGGTCCGAACCTTCCTCAAGCAGGTTGGTTTGAATCTGGGCGGCGGTGACAAGCCGACTGCATCGGATTACGCGGAACTGATGCCGAAGATTAAAAATCGTCCGGATGCTTTGCTGTTGCAAACCATGTTGTTGCGCTCCATGCAGCAAGCGGTCTATAGCCCGGAAAACATCGGTCACTTTGGTTTGTCATATGAAGCCTATGCGCATTTCACCAGCCCGATCCGTCGTTATCCGGATTTGCTGACACACCGCGCCATCAAAGCCATCCTGCAAGGTAAGCGTTATGAACCGCGTGGTATGGATACCAGCACGTTGAACACCATGCTGTCGCCAGCCGCACGCAAGAAGCACGCGCAAGACAAAGCGGAAGGCAAGCAAAAGGCTGAAGGCGATCTGGCGATCTGGGAAGCACTTGGCATACATTGCTCGGCCAATGAGCGCCGTGCCGATGAGGCATCGCGTGACGTTGAAGCATGGCTCAAGTGTTACTTCATCCGCGATAAGCTGGGCGAGGAATTCACAGGTGTCATTTCTGGCGTCGCAACCTTTGGTATTTTCGTACAGCTGGATTCCTTGTTCATCGAAGGCATGGTGCATGTCACCGAACTCGGTGCTGATCATTTCAAATTTGATGAAGCGCGTCATGAGTTGCGCGGCGAACGCACCGGCATCCGCTACCAGCTGACAGACCGTGTAACGGTACAGGTCAGCCGTGTTGATCTGGATGCACGCAAAATCGATTTGCGTCTGGTGAACGAGCCGGGCATACGTACAGTGTTGAAAAACGAAGCACGTCGCGCTGACAACGAGCATCAACAACGCAGCCAGAAAGCAGAAAAGAAGGCGGCGAAATCCACAAGCAAGGCAGTAGCAGCACCTGCAACGACGCCGGCCAAGAAAGCCAAGGCCAAGCGTGTTCCGGCCACACCGCATAAACAACGTGCACCAGCAGTGCACTCCAAATCAAGCAAGAAGAAGCGATAAAAATGAAGAGCAAGATGATTTTCGGCTTTCACGCCGTCACGGCGCGTTTGCGCCATGAAGCCTCTTCGGTAGAAGAAATTTACATCGACGCCGGTCGTCATGATCAGCGCATGAAGGATTTGATACGCGCGGCAGAAGGCGCCAAGGTACGTATTATTCCCGCCGACGACGCGCGTCTGAGCAGCATCGTCGGAACTCGGCGCCATCAGGGCGTGGTTGCCAAGGCTGGTGAATTGTCACTGGCGCGTAATCTGGATGAGTTGCTGGATGCAATCGAAGGCCCGCCTTTGTTGCTGGTGCTGGATGGCATTACCGATCCGCATAATCTGGGGGCTTGCCTGCGGGTCGCAGACGGTGCGGGTGCACATGCTGTGATCGCGCCGAAAGATCGCGCAGTTGGTTTGAATGCCACCGCTGCCAAGGTCGCCAGTGGCGCCGCTGATACCGTGCCTTACATCACGGTAACGAATCTGGCACGTACGCTGCGCGAACTGAAAGAACGCGACATCATGCTGATCGGTACTACCGACGACTCCGAAAAAGGCTTGTATGAAGCCGATTTCTCCGGCCCGGCCGCGCTGGTCATGGGTTCGGAAGGCGAGGGCATGCGCCGCCTGACCCGTGAGACCTGTGACGTACTGGTTGGTATCCCGATGTTTGGCTCGGTAGAGAGCCTGAATGTCTCCGTAGCCTCTGGTGTTTGTCTCTACGAAGCCCGCAGACAGCGCATCGCCACCGGTTCTTAAGCATCGCCTGACAACATGGCGGCACCGGCCCGAAATAGCCGGTGTCCGCCATGATTTTCGTTAACAGGCTAATATTGCTACCTGAGCATTTTCCGCATATCCATATCTATTTTATGTTTAGCCGTATTCGAGAAGACATCGCCAATATCATTGCTCGCGACCCTGCTGCGCGTAGCGAATGGGAGGTTATTACCTGCTATCCGGGCTTGCACGCCATCGTCATGCAACGGTGGGCACATTGGTTCTGGAACCATGATTTGAAGTGGCTGGGGCGCTTTACTTCGCATATCGCACGCTGGCTGACTGCAATTGAAATCCATCCCGGTGCAAAAATAGGGCGACGTGTCTTTATCGACCACGGTTTCGGCGTGGTAATCGGTGAAACGGCGGAAGTTGGCGACGATTGCACCATTTATCAGGGTGTGACGCTGGGTGGGACTTCGCTCAGCAAAGGTGCCAAGCGGCATCCGACCCTGGGTGCAGGCGTGATTATTGGTGCCGGTGCGCAAGTCCTGGGTGGTTTTACGGTCGGTGAGGGCGCCAAGATAGGCTCCAACGCCGTGGTGGTGCGCGAAGTCCCGCCGGGTGCAACCGCGGTCGGTAACCCGGCGCGCATTATCCAGAAAGACAATGCCCGCGATGAAGCCGCTGCACGCATGTTTGCCGCGTATGGCGTCACACCGAACGGCGATGATCCTTTATCCAAGGCCTTGCATGGCTTGATCGATAATGCTGCGACGCAGGAACACCAGATCGAACGTATCCTGGCCGCACTGAAGTGCGCGGGTATCGATTGCGAGACATTGAACGCCACCGAGAAATTTGATCCAGAACAGTTGAACAAACTGGTTGAGTAAATAAAGCCATGACAGATGAAGTAAGCAATGCTCCTGCTGCCGATGCGCAGGGTGACGGACAGGTGGTATTCGATGCGGGTGCACTGCGCGTGCTGGCGGTATTAGCCGAAAAGGAAGCGCTGACGCCGGATGCCTATCCGATGTCCATCAACGCGCTTACCAATGGCTGTAACCAGCTCACCAGTCGTGATCCGGTGATGTCACTGACTGAAGCTGACGTGCAGGATATCTTGCAGAATCTGATCGCAGACAAATTTGTCGCCGAAGTGAATCAGGCTGGTGCGCGTGTGAGCAAATACGAGCACAGGTTACGCATGAAGTGGACGCTGGAGCAGGATAAGCTGGCGGTACTAACGGTACTGATGTTGCGCGGTATCCAGACTGCCGGTGAGATACGTACCCGCTCAGGGCGTTTGCATGAGTTCGCTACGATCGCTGATGTCGAAGCAGCATTGCAATTCCTGATCGACAAATATCCGCCTCTGGTAGCGCGCTTGCCGCGTGCGCCAGGCACCAAGGAAACGCGTTACGCGCCCTTATTGTCGGGTGAAGTTTTTCCTGAATCGGGTGAGTTGCCGGTGACTGCTTCAAGTAGCGGTGTCAGTCGGCATGACCGTATTGGCCAACTGGAAGCGGAAGTGGTCGGCCTGCGCGACGAAGTAGAAGCTTTGAAAGCGCAGTTCCAGCAATTCAAACAACAGTTTGAATAAGTAATACCGGGGTCGGCAAGCGCTTAATTGCCGACTTCCTCTCCATTGAGGGCGTAGCGGTGGATGTTGCCTGCGGTATCCAGCGCCAGCCAGTCACCGCGCTCTTGAGTTGCGTGATCCAGATCCCAATCCGATAGCACATAGCGTACACGTGCCGCATCATCGATTTGATAATCGTGCTTTGCCGGGCGATGCGTATGACCGTGGATCATGGTGGCACTCGTGCTTGCACGGAATAAGTCGGCAATCGCCTCCTGATTCACGTCCATGATGTCGTAAGACTTGTCACGCTGAGCTTCCCGACTGCCGGTGCGCAGCTGATCTACGATGGCTTTGCGTTGCTCCAGGGGCAGAGCGAGGAAACCCTGTTGCCACTCTGGCTGACGTACTTGCGCACGGAATTGCATGTACGCGGTATCGTCGGTGCAATAGGCATCGCCATGTGTCAACACCAGCAAACGTCCGGCGATGGTGGTCACATAAGGATCGGGCAGCAACTTGATACCGGTCGCGTCAGCAAACCTGGTGCCGACCAGAAAGTCGCGATTACCAGCCATCCAGAATACTTCTACCCCAGCGGCACTTACCTTTTCCAGCGCATGAACGACTTGCTGGTGATAGGGATCGCCCATGTCATCATCGCCGGCCCAGGCTTCGAAAATGTCGCCGAGCAGATAGAGTTGACGGGTTTGTATTGCGTGATCTTGCAGGAAGTTAAAAAAAGCCTGCGTGGTGCGAGGCATGGCTGCCTGCAAATGCAAATCGGAAACAAAAAGCGCAGCCATTGCAGGCTGCGCTTGATTCGTCGAAGCAGAGGATAGGGAAGAGCTCATATCGTGCATCGAAGCTAGCTAAGGTGATAAACGTCGGGCGCTTAGATAACTTCAGCTTTTTCGATGACGACGTCGTCCACTGGTACGTCTGCAAACATGCCGCTGCGTGTGGTTTTAACTGCGCGGATTTTTTCAACGACATCGGTACCGTCGATTACTTTGCCAAATACACAGTAGCCCCAGCCGTCTTGACCTGGATAGTCGAGGAAGCTGTTGTTGTTAACGTTGATGAAGAACTGGGCGGAAGCCGAGTGCGGTGCCGAAGTACGTGCCATCGCCAGTGTGTACATATCGTTCTTCAAGCCGTTTTTGGCTTCGTTTTCGACAGGTTCATTGGTTGGCTTTTGTTTCATGCCTGGTTCGAAGCCGCCGCCCTGGATCATGAAGCCATCGATCACGCGATGGAAGATAGTGCCAGCGTAGTGGCCGGAGTTCACGTAGGCAAGGAAGTTCTCTACTGTTTTTGGCGCTTTTTCTGCGTCGAGTTCAATAGTGATGTTGCCGTGATTGGTGGTGAGCAAGACTGCCATATTTATTCCTTGATAAATGTTGGGGATGAAAAAGACTAAAAATCAGTAATGATGATTAATTGATGAGGGTAGCGGATTCTATGATGACCGGAGTAGTTGGTACATTTTGATGGCCGCCACGATTGCCGGTGCTGACGTTTTTGATCTTGTCGACGACTTCGGTACCTTTAATGACTTTGCCAAATACTGCATAGCCCCAGCCGTCACGGCTAGGGTAGTTCAGCATACTGTTATTTGCCGTGTTGATAAAGAACTGCGCCGTAGCGGAATGCGGTGAGCTGGTACGTGCCATCGCGATGGTATAGACATCGTTCTTCAGGCCGTTTGCTGCTTCGTTCTGGATAGGCGCACGCGTCGCTTTTTCTTTCATATCTTTATCGAAGCCGCCGCCCTGGATCATGAAGCCGTCGATCACGCGGTGAAAAATGGTGCCGTTGTATTGGCCGCTTTTTACATACTGAACAAAATTTTCTACCGACTTCGGAGCCTTGTCCTGATTCAGTTCCAGCACGATTTCGCCCATATTCGTTTTCAGTAATACCTGCGGTGCATCAGCAGCTTGCGCAAATTGCAGCATACCGGACAGCGAAACGGCGGCTACCATGGCCAGGGCGTGGCGACGAGAAAATTTCATGCGGGCTTCTTTCATTTAAATGAAGGTGGGTAGTTCTCTGATGTGCGATCGTCCCAGACGCAGATGATGCCTATGAATAAATATTCAATAGCCTGCGCCTTGCGGGATCACTCGCGCTGTCATATTATGCCGTCCCGCTTGCGGTTTGGTACGGGACGATCTCCAATTTTTATGCCGCTTTAGCTGCTGCAGGAAAGGCAAAGATAAAATGCAATCTTGCGCAAGAGCCAGTGCCGATAAGCAACTTGGTTGGCGGTTGCGGTTTTTATCAATGCTATACTGCTAAAAATTCGTGCTGCAAAAAGGTGCTACGAAAAGCGCATTTTATCAAAAAAGAAGCATAACTAAGTGTTTTGGCAGCGTCGCCGCAGCTGCACCCGAAGTTGCTGATGCGCGTAAATGGCGATGCGCAGCTAGCCTTGTGACAAATCTTAGCCGAAACAGACAACCATTCATGAGTGCCCTGAAGATCTACAATACGCTGGCGCG
>JBEBUE010000088.1:0-8925 GCA_040393485.1 Herminiimonas sp. | reverse complement strand
GAACACTTCCCTGAAAGTGGCGCACAGCCGAATCAGTTATCGAACAAACCCATACTGCTTTGATTTGCCTTGATGCTTTCAGCAGGCACAAAAAAACCGACCGCTTTTAAACGGTCGGTTTTTTATTGCATCACTACCTGATCAATAACCTGCAGCGACACCATCGCCGCGTGGGTCAGTCGCACCGTAGCGCACCTTGGTGGCCGGATCGATCCAGATCGCGCCGGCATGCCCCATGGTGTCGGTGTAGTCTTCCACCACATTGATAGGATGGCCGCGTTTCTTCAATTCGTCGGTCACGGCCAGTGGTGTACGGCCTTCTATCTTCAGATCATTGGAAACAGCGCCCCAGGTACGGCCATGCAACCAGCGTGGGCCGTTAATCGCATCTTGCGGCGTCATGCCGAAGTCAACAATGCGCGTGACGATCGCTGCCTGTGTCTGTGGCTGACCTTCGCCACCCATGGTGCCGTACACCAGCAATGGCTTGCCATCTTTCAGCAGCATCGCAGGGTTCAGCGTATGGAAGGTACGCTTGCGTGGTTCGAGGTGGTTGATATTCTGTTTATCGAGTGAGAAGAAGCTGCCACGGTTTTGCAACAGCACGCCGGTACCTTCAGGCACGATGCCCGAACCAAAGTCGTGATACACACTTTGGATCAGTGATACCGCATTGCCGTCCTTGTCGACTACGCCGAGCCAGATCGTGTCACCTTTAGGATCGAGTGGCTTGACTGCAGTCGCAGCCATATTCATCTGTATACGTTTTGCCTGGTCGATACCGTGTTGTTTGGACAGCAGGAAGTCGACCGGGATCTTCACGAATTCAGGATCGGACAAGTAACGGTCGCGATCGGCAAACGCTTCCTTGGTCGCCTCGATAATCAAATGGTAGTAATCCGTCGTACCCTCGCCCAATTTCTTCACATCGAAATTGTTCAAGACGTTCAGGATTTCCAGTGATGCCATGCCTTGCGTGTTCGGCGGCAGGTTGTAGGCCATCGTATCGCGATACGGCACTTTCAGCGGCGTAACCCAGTTTGCCTTGTGCGTAGCGAAATCCTTGAGTGTCAACACGCCATCATTGCGCTGTAATTCATCAACGATCTTCTTCGCGATCGGCCCTTCATAGAACGCTTTCGCGCCATCCTTGGCGATCAGGCGCAAGGTTGCAGCCAGCTCAGGTTGCTTCAGTACTTCACCGACCTGATACACACTGCCGTCGGCTTTCAGATAGGTTTTCTTAAAGCCTGCGAAGCGTTGCAGGTTACGGAATTCCTGATCAGCCGGATTGACGTTGATCTGCGCCCACTTGGTCAGCGAAGGTGTCACCGCAAAACCGTCTTGCGCATAGCCGATGGCGCTATCCATCAGTTGCGACCAGCTCACCTTGCTGCCCATGCTTTGCTTGCCGTAACGGTATGCCTCATCCCAACCAGAAATGACGCCCGGGACAGTATTGGCTGCCAAATAACCGCGTGCAGGAATTTTGCTCAAGCCTTTTTGCTTGTAGAAATCGATGGTGGCTTTTTCACCTGAACGGCCGCTCGCGTTCAATGCGCGCATTTCACCGGTCTTTGCGTTATGGATCAGCCAGAAGTTATCGCCACCGATGGTTGTCATCTGCGGATAGACCACCGCCAGCGTCGCGGCAGCAGCAATCGCCGCATCGATGGCATTACCGCCATCGCGCAAGACCTTGAGGCCCGCTTGTGTCGCCAGATAGTTGGACGTAGTAACCATACCCTGGGTAGTGGCCGGATTCACGCAACGTGAAGGTGTATCGCAATACTTGCCGGTGATGTCGAATGCGCTCGCGCTGGTCGTTGCAAGACCCAGCATGATGGCACCCGCCAGGCGTGCAGAACGGAACGGCAATGGAATTTTGTTCATAAGTCTCTTCTCCTTAGCATTGGCCTTTATGGCCAAAAATATATTTTTTATTATCAAAATAAAATCTGGCACATCTGTGACATGTCAGATTTGATTCGAACGATATCATCAAAATATAAAAATTGGGAAGGGGATTTTTGACACTTGTTAAATATTTTTTGATGATTGCTGAAGGGCAATTATCGAAGACCAAATGCTGCCGCTCGTGTCACCACAAGCACCGATGCCATCCATCCAGCAAAAGAAAAAGGCGCCTTTAAGGCGCCCTTCAATTTCCATCATGACGATGCAGCATAACCCTGCAATGTCGCTACGGTTATCAACCGTTTTCGTATATCCACTGCAGCAAGGCATCGTGCGCTGCCTGCCCGTTGACCGCATTCGGATGATTGATGATGCACACCACCGCATAACGCTTGCCGGATGCAGCCAGCACATAACCGGCTATCGCACGCACATCGTTCAGGGTGCCGGTTTTGATATGCGCACGGCCCGCCACTGTCTGCCTGGTCAGGCGCTTGCGCATGGTGCCGTCATACCCAACCAATGGCAGCGAGGACATGAACTCGGGCATGGTCGGTGACTGGAAAGTACTGACCAACATGCGTCCCATCACGCCCACCGGAATACGCTCGGTACGCGACAAACCCGAACCGTTTTCGATCACGACTTGCGAGGTATCCATGCCCTTGTTTGCCAGCCAGGTCTTGACCACGCGCGCGCCACGTTCTGGTGATGCGGGTACTTTCAGCACGTCAGCTGCCACCGTCAACAACAGTTGGCGCGCCATCACGTTATTGCTGTACTTATTGATGTCGCGTATCACTTCCGGCAAGCTGGTTGACTGCCATTCGGTAACCAGGCGCGCCGCTGGTGGTACCTGGCCATTATTCACCGCACCGTTGAACACGCCACCGACATCCGCCCACAGCTGGCGAAACACTACGCCAAAATATTCGCTATGGCTCATCAGGTAAGGATGCAGATACCAGGTCTTTTCACCACAAGCAGCGGAGTAACTACCTGCGAAATTCGTACTGACGCGTCCCATGGTCGGCATTAGCTTGCCCTGCCAGTCCGCGCATGGACCATTCGTCAAGGTTGGCGCCATCACCGGATAACTTGCGACTGGCGGATCGACACTGATATCAACCTGGTTACGTGCCGGATTCGGCAGGAAGTGGAAAGCGAACACCTTGTAATTCAGCAGCAACGCATCCGGTCCGGCGTTGTATGGCTTTAAGGGATCACCATCAAACTGTGCTGCGTCATAAGGCATGTCTTCAAAGATGCTGCGATCCAAAATCAGGTTGCCGCGTATCTCGCGTATGCCGGATGCGCGTATCTTGCGCAGGAACTGCCAGAAATTTTCAGTTACCAGCTTGGGGTCGCCACTACCCTTGATGATCAGGTCGCCGTCCAGCACATCGCCGTTGAGCGTGCCTGTCATATAGGCCTGCGTCTTCCAGTTGAAAGTCGGTCCCAGCAATTCGAGTGCGGCATCACTGGTTACCAGCTTCATGGTCGAAGCCGGATTAAAGCCCGTCGTCTCATTCACCGCGATCCAGGGTGCCTGTCCTGATACTTCCTGCACGTAAGTACCCACTGCGCTTTGCGGTATCGCACTGCGCTTCAGTGCATCACTCACGACAGGAGGCAGGCCCTGCGCGGCATACGCAGCCAGCGGAGCAGCAACACAGGAAAAAATCAGGGTAAGGGCTAAAGGCAGGCGTGTAGTAATTCGCATAGTGTAGATTGTGATGTAGGCTCGTGATTATTACATGCCAGACAGATACCTACACGCACAGTTCCGCTCGCAGGAGGCCATCGCAAGCTTGTCGCGGAAACATCAACTGTTGTGCAAAAGAGTCGAATCTGATGACGCACGTTCATCTCTGAATATGTATGCTGCCACGCAGCATGCAGCGGGTGCAATCGGCATTACAATAATAAAATTCCTAAATGCAACATGAGACCGACATGGGCGATACTCTTTTTGCTCCTCATCCGATGCACACCAACACCCAGGCACGATGGCATGAGATCGCCTGCGCAATGACGATAGCCTCGGCCCTCACTTGTAAAGTTGTCCGCTAGTGCCCGACCTTCTTTCCCATTCGCCGTACGCCACCTGGATAGGCATAGGTGCAATCGCCTTAAGCCTGCTAGTGATACTGGTGTTGGCTTATCTGCGCTTTTCACTCAAACGACGCACGCAAGCCGAATGTGCTTTCCTCGCGACCTGGCGTCCGCTACTGCTCAGCTCATTGCAATCATCGGTAGCCACGGTGCTGCCCATGGTCGCCAGGCACGAACGTATTTACTTCCTGAAATTGTGGAATCAGCTGATGCGCAGTGCCAGCAGCAATGAAGCAGCAGAGAACCTGATTGCCATCGCCTACTCGGTAGGTGCAGACCGGTACTCACGTCGCTTCCTGACGCACGGCAAGCGCGTCGAGTGCCTGCTTGCGACCTTGACGCTCGGGCATTTGCGCGATCATGCATCATGGGATGCGCTGGTACTGCAAACCATGGCCGCCGACAACGCCACCTCTATCCACGCCTTCCAGTCCCTGGTGCAAATCGATGCTCCGGCTGCCGCGCAACAATTGACGCCACTCATGCTGGCACGCAATGACTGGGCGATTGCACATATCGCAGGCATCCTGCAACCAGCACGCGCCGCCTTCATGCAGCCGCTGCTGGAAGCCGCAGATGAGATACGCGCTGCGCATCTGGTCCGCGCACTGCGTCTGATCGAGGCACTGCAACTACCGCTATCGCATGCCACTACCCTCAAATTGCTGAATCAGGAAAATGAAACCGACATCATCATCGCCGCGCTACGCATAGCGTACGATGCTGGCCTGTTGCTACATATACGACCACATTTGCAACATCCGGACTGGCGTGTACGCGGACAAGCGGCGAAAGTCATAGGACGTTTGGGTGAGCACCCGGATGTAAATCGCCTGATTCCGCTGCTGGCCGACGCTGAATGGTGGGTACGCTATCGCGCAGCACAATCACTGGTCGCGATTCCCTTCCTGAGCATGACGGAGATTGAATTATTGAGGAACAACCTGTCGGATCGGTTTGCCCGTGACATGCTGAGCCAGGCCATTGCAGAAAGGCACACCTTATGAGCCTGTCAGCACTGGGACATGGCTTGGCGTGGGCCATCTTCGCTTACTTCATCACCTACCATCTCGGCTACTTCCTGCTCAATATCCTGGCGGTGGTGCGCATGCACGATACCGAACAGAGCAGGATACTGAGCGACCTGCCCTATCTGCATTCAGAGCTGGAACCGCCGATCAGCCTCTTGCTGCCTGCGCACGAGCACGCCACAACTATCGTGCAGGCGACCCAGGCCTTGCTGCATCTGGACTACAGCAAGTTTGAAATCATCGTCATCAACGATGGCGCGCAAGATGCAAGCCTGCAGGCGCTGATTGCGGCATTCGACCTGCATCCGTTCCCGGAAGCCTATCGGGTGCAGTTAAAGACGCAAACTGTAAAGTGTATCTATCGCTCCAGCCGCCACCCACACCTGCGCGTGATCGACAAGGAATACGGTGGCACTGCAGATGCCCTGAATGCAGGCATCAATGCATCACGTTATCCATTGTTCTGCAGTATCGATGTGGACACGCAAGTGCGACGCGACAGCCTGCAAACCCTGGCGACGCCCTTCCTCAACGATCATCAGGTGATTGCGAGCATCGCAGCTGCGCGTGCTACTTCCAACGACGCCGGTTTGCCGAAGCGCTGGGCCAGTTTGCTCAAGATCGTGGATATGGTGCGCAACCAATTGTTCTCATCTTTAGGCTGGTCAATGCTGAACGGCATGCTGATCGCACCGGCCGGCATGATGTTGTTGCGCAAGGAGGCGGTGCTGTCAGCGGGGGCGTATAGCCGTAGCGCCCGTATTGCAGGTATGGAATTGATCGTTCGCATGCACCGGATCATGCGGCAAAAACAGCAAGCCTATCGCATACGCTTTATGGCTGATCCGATTTGCTGGCAAGCTATGCCGGATAATTTTTCCGCGCTGAAGCATGATTGCATGCGGAGCCAGCAAGGCATGGCAGATAGCCTGGCCCAGAATATGGGCTTGCTGTTTGCAAGGCGTAGCGGTAGCGCGGGGCAACTCGCCTTTCCGTTCCTGCTGTTGTTTGAAATGGTCGGACCGCTGCTGGAATGCCTGGCTTATGCCTTCCTGCTGGCAGGGCTGATGGCTGGATACATTGCAGGGCCGGCATGCTTTGCCTTTTTGTCCGTCATGATCGCCTTGGGTATATTGCTATCAGCTTCCGGCTTGCTGCTGGAAGAAATGGCGTTTCACCTTTATCCCAAAACTAGCGATATTTGCATGCTGATACTGGTCGCCATCGTCAGCAACTTCGGCTACCGCCAACTCAACAGCCTGTGGCGCAGCATTGCGCTGCTTGCTTGGTACACGGATCGGAAACCAGGTCAGTTACCTGAGTATGTCGCTCCGCGACGCATCAATTAAGCGGGCTGAATCAAATCAGCGAACCGCGCGCATCGACCTGTAAACGCCTGTCATCTTTCAGCATCACTTCCAATGCATCTGCCGTGATAGGCCGACTGAAGAAATAGCCCTGGATCTGGTCGCAACCGTGTTGCTGCAAATACGCGAGCTGCTCTTCGGTTTCCACGCCTTCTGCAATGACAGTCAGGCGTAGACTGTGCGCCAGCGAAATGATGGAAGCGACAATCGCAGCATCATCCGGATCGGTCGTAATGTCGTTGACGAAGGAGCGATCAATCTTCAGCACATCAATAGGGAAGCGCTTGAGGTAAGACAGGCTGGAGTATCCGGTGCCGAAGTCATCAATCGACAGTTGCACACCGAGTGCTTTCAATTCACGCAAGATACCGATCGCATGATCGACATCGGCCATCACCAGGCTTTCAGTTAATTCAATTTCCAGACACTGCGGTGGCAGTTGCGTCTCGGCCAATGCCTGCGAAATCGATTCCAGCAAATCCTGTTGTGCAAACTGGCGCGCTGACAGATTGACCGACATGCGCAGCGAACCCAATCCGCGCTCTTGCCAGACTTTGTTCTGGCGACACGCTTCGCGTATCACCCAGGCGCCGATAGGCACGATCAAACCCGTCTCCTCTGCCAGACCGATAAAACGCATAGGCGGGATCATGCCCAGCTCCGGATGTTGCCAGCGTATCAGCGCTTCGACGCCGACAATTTTCCCATTATGCAGATCCAGCTGCGGCTGGTAATGCAAGATGAATTCGCCGCGCTCCAATGCATTGCGCAAATCGCCTTCCAGGCGCAAACGCTCCAGTGCCCGCTCATTCATGGCTGGCGTATAGAACTGGAAATTATTGCGTCCGGTTTCCTTGGCACGATACATCGCAATGTCAGCATGCTTGATCAGCTCTTCCGGCGTCACGCCATCATTCGGATATACCGCGACGCCTATGCTGCTGCTGATAAAGAATTCATGTCCCTCAATCGTCAACGGTTGTGCAATACCGTCCATGATGCGTTGCACGATACCGGTCGACAAACCGGCATCCGCACGTTCCGGCAGAATCAGCACAAACTCATCACCACCCATACGTGACACCGTATCCGTATCACGCACTGCACCCTGCAGGCGTTCAGCAATCGCCTTCAGCAAGATATCGCCAGCCTGGTGGCCGAGTGTGTCATTAACGAACTTGAAGCGATCCAGGTCAACGAATGCGATCCAGATCGGATGATTGTAGCGATGCGCATACGAGATCGCCTGACTCAGGCGGTCACGCAACAGACTGCGATTGGCGAGGCCAGTCAGCGCATCGCGGTTGGTCTGGAACTCAAGCTCTGACTCATAGCGCTTGGTCGCGGTGATGTCGTACAGGGCGACCACGAAGTGACTGACTTCGCCGGTGTCATCCTTGACCGGTGCAATATACAAATCACTCCAGAACAAGGCACCATCCTTGCGGTAGTTACGCAGCACCGCATGTCCTTCACGCTTTTCCAGCGCAATCGAACGCAACTCTTCGATCCCGGGTTGCTCCCAATCCCTGCCCCACAAGAAACCGATATTACGACCCAGTGCTTCTTCCGGTGCGTAGCCGGTAATCCGGGTGAAAGCAGGATTGACGTATTCAAGCGGGTAATCCGGAGCCGATGCGCGTGCAATGATAATCGCATTCGCACTGGCTTCTATCGCCCGTTCGCGCAATTGCAATTCATGTTCAGCGCGCTTGCGAGCCGCGATGTCTGCAATCAGGTCATCGTTCACGGTACGCAGCTGTGCCGTCCTGTCGTCCACCAGCAGCTGGATACGACGTGACCTGTCAACAATAAGTTGCAGGTATATCGCGGACACTATCGTCAACAGCAAACCAACCAGGAAAGCCCACAAGGCACTGCTGCTGTTTTTTAGAAAAAGGATAGGTGGCGTGGATACCACCATGCTCCAGGTTTTGCCCGCGACATCAAAGACGCGCCGATAACTTTCCGGCTGGTCGTAAAACAACCACGCAGGCAAGCCGAATACGCCATGCTGGGCCGGCGGCTCTATGCCCTTGCCAAACACCAGGCTCGCCTCGTCGTGCTCGGCACTGGCATAGACGTTGACGTCAACGTCCATATCGATATGTGAAGTCAGCAGCAAATCATCTGTATCCAGCGCACGCGAAATCAGGTCAGTGCTGCGGAATACAACAGCCGTATCACCGATCACGGCCTGGCGACGCGACGCGATATCTGTCAGAACGGCACCTTCCTTATAGACCGGCATCAGGACGATGAAACCCCGCTGTGCTGCACTCTCCTGTATCAGGTGCAGTAGCCCGGTAGCCGACGGCTGTCCGGTATCCACTGCGCGCTGCATCGCTGCCGTCTGGAAGACATAGGAGTCGGCATCGAAACCGAGTGCGGCTTCATTACCAGCGACTGGCACGATGTAATCAACTACACGGTAACGTGGACGCTCAGGAGCCGTGACGCGTTTGCCATCCACCATCTCGGTAATCGTGAAATCC
>JBEBUE010000087.1:0-8947 GCA_040393485.1 Herminiimonas sp. | reverse complement strand
ATTGAAAAGGACATTTCATGCAAAACAGTTTGTTGAAGCCACGTATTATTGAAGTTGAAGTACTCGGTGCCGGTCACGCTAAAGTCGTGATGGAACCGTTTGAACGCGGCTACGGCCACACACTGGGTAACGCGCTGCGTCGCGTCCTGTTGTCGTCGATGGTAGGCTACGCGCCGACCGAAGTAACGATCGCCGGTGTTGTGCACGAATACTCATCCCTTGACGGCGTGCAAGAAGACGTCGTTGATCTGCTGTTGAACCTGAAGGGCGTTGTGTTCAAGTTGCACAACCGTGACGACGTCACCCTGACCCTGAAGAAAGACGGCGAAGGCGCTGTGCTGGCATCCGACATCGAATTGCCACACGACGTAGAACTGGTTAACCCGGATCACGTGATTGCTCACCTGACTGCCGGCGGCAAACTCGACATGCAAATCAAAGTCGAAAAAGGCCGTGGCTATGTACCAGGTAACGTACGTCGCTTGTCCGAAGATACTAACAAGACTATTGGCCGTATCATTCTGGACGCTTCGTTCTCGCCTGTACGTCGCGTGTCCTACGCTGTTGAATCGGCTCGCGTTGAACAACGTACCGATCTGGACAAACTGGTTATCAACATCGAAACCAACGGTGTGATCACACCTGAAGAAGCGATCCGTCAATCGGCGCGCGTTCTGGTTGATCAACTGAATGTATTCGCTGCTCTGGAAGGTACAGAAGCACCGGCAGATGCTCCATCGCGCGCACCTGCAGTTGATCCTATCCTGTTGCGTCCAGTTGATGATCTGGAACTGACCGTACGTTCGGCTAACTGCCTCAAAGCAGAAAACATTTACTCCAGTGGCGATCTGATCCAACGTAGCGAAAATGAACGGTTGAAGACACCTAACCTCGGCCGTAAGTCCCTGAATGAAATCAAGGAAGTATTGGCATCCCGTGGTTTGACCTTGGGCATGAAGCTCGAAAACTGGCCGCCAGCTGGTTTGGAGAAGTAATTAGTAGTGGGGATAGGGGTAACCCTATCCCTTTTGTAGTAGAATCCACCGTCGTAAAAATTTAGATACCGGTCCGCGTCCCTGCAACACGCAGTGGCGATAGAAGAACTGGATGTAAACTCAACTAGAAAGGTATTACCATGCGTCACCGTCACGGCCTCCGTAAATTAAATCGTACCTCTTCGCACCGTCTCGCGATGTTGCGCAACATGACTGTTTCCCTGCTGCGTCACGAAGCAATCAAAACCACGTTGCCAAAAGCAAAAGAACTGCGTCGCGTTATCGAACCGATCCTGACCCTGGGCAAAACTGACAGCCTGGCAAACAAACGCCTCGCATTCAGCCGCTTGCGCGATCGCGAAATGGTTGTCAAACTGTTCGCTGAATTGGGCCCACGTTACGCAAACCGCAACGGCGGCTACCTGCGTATCCTGAAAATGGGTTTCCGCGTTGGCGACAATGCACCTATGGCTTTCGTTGAGCTGGTTGACCGTCCAGACAACACCGAAGCAGTAGAAGATACAAGCGCAGAATAAATCAGCAACCGCCAGGCGGTTTGCTCATTAAAAAGCCAGGCTATGCCTGGCTTTTTGCTTTTGTACAGCGCGTATTCTCGCTTTGATATTGCAAGTTGTGCAAGGTCGTAGATGCGCGCACTTCAAGTGCAATAGGTTCAGGCATACTAGACGCTTGGCAACATAATCACATGCAGGCGCGTGCATATCGCCGCTTGTCAAAACCGGGTGTACGGAACAAAGGGTGTGGACTGATGTCGATAACATCGCAAGTCTTGCTAGTGTGCAGCAATGCACCGAGTCTGGAAGTTGCAAAGAAGATTGCAGCGCATTTACTTGAACATAAACTGGCTGCATGCGTGAACATTCTGCCGCACGTGCATTCCATGTATCACTGGCAAGGTGTGCTGGAGGAAGCGACGGAAGTGGGGATGCAAATCAAGACAACCCAAGCTTGTTATAGCAAGGTCGAGGCAGTCATCCAGGCTTTGCATCCCTATACCTTACCTGAGATCATCGCGCTCACCGTGACTGACGGCGCACCGGCCTATCTGGATTGGGTCAGGTCTGAAACCAACAAGGAGACAAATGTTTAAGCAACCGCCCTGGGGGCGTGGAACCGTTCATCGCGTAGTGGCATTCCTGCGGGGCATGTTCTATGCCTTGCTGCTGAGCCTGGTGCTGCCGCTGGCCCATGCAGACGAGGAGTTCCTGGCGCCAGAAGTGGCGTTCAAGATATCCGCGCGCCTGGATGATGCGCAGACCATCTCGGTGACATATGCCATTGCTGACGGTTACTACATGTATCGCGAGCGTTTTGCGTTCACCGCAAACGGGGCAACACTGGGTGAACCGCAGATCCCGGATGGCAAAATCAAGTTCGATGAGACCTTCCAGAAAGATGTGGAGACTTATCGCAAGAGCGTCACTATCAAAATACCTGTCCAGGCATCCGCACCTTTTACCTTAATTGCTACCAGCCAGGGTTGTTCCGATAAGGGCTTGTGCTATTCGCCTATGGATTCTGAGGTGCGTCTGTCGCCTGCGGGTGGTGTGGCTCAGCCCGAGGCGTCTGCGCCGGTGCTATCCGGACCCGGGAATGGTTTGCCAGAGTCAGAGATGGGACAAATTGAGCGCTCGCTGAAAAGCGGCAAGCTGATGACGATCTTGTCGCTATTCTTCTTGTTGGGACTGGGACTGGCTTTTACGCCATGTGTGTTGCCTATGGTGCCCATTCTATCGAGCATCATCGTCGGTGAAGGAACACAAGTAAAACGTAGTCGTGGTTTTATTCTTGCGCTGGTCTATTCGCTGGGAATGGCGATCGTTTATACCTTGCTGGGCATTGCAGCCGGACTGATAGGCGAAGGCCTGGCGGCCGCATTGCAAAATCCGTGGGTACTTGGAACCTTCGCGCTATTGATGGCAGTGCTGGCCTTGTCGATGTTTGACGTGTACCAGCTGCAGATGCCGGCTGCAATCCAAACCAGATTGACGCAAGCATCCGAAAAGCAATCGGCAGGCAAATTGATAGGCGTGTTTGTGATGGGCGCGCTATCGGCACTGATCGTTGGTCCGTGTGTTGCGGCACCGTTGGCGGGCGCCTTGGTATATATCAGCCAGACGCGTGACGTGTTAACCGGTGGTAGCGCCTTATTCGCCATGGCGGTGGGCATGAGCGTGCCACTGCTGCTGGTTGGCTTGTCTGCTGGTGCGCTGTTGCCGCGCGCGGGCATGTGGATGGATGCAGTGAAGCGTTTCTTTGGCGTGCTGATGCTGGCAGTTGCATTGTGGATGGTATCGCCGGTGATACCGGTCGTCGCACAAATGCTCGGCTGGGCTGCATTGGGTGTGGGTTATGGTGCGTATTTGCTATGGGGTGCGAAAGGCGGCTGGTTCTCGAAGGCAGTTGGTCTGGTATGTGTTGTATTGGGCATGCTGCAACTTGTTGGCGTCGCAACAGGTGGTCGTGATGCGTTGGCGCCGTTGCAGCATTTGCAGGGTGAGCGGCATGAGAAAGTCGTGTTCAAGCGAGTTAAAACCACCGCCGATCTGGACGCCGCATTGCAGCAGGCCAAGGGTAAATATGTGATGCTGGATTTCTATGCGGATTGGTGCGTCTCCTGCATAGAGATGGAGAAGCTGACTTTTACCGACCAGCGTGTGCGGGATCACTTTGCTGATATGGTGCTGTTACAAGTTGACGTCACTGCGAATGATGCCGACGACAAAGCAATGTTGCGCCGCTTTAATTTGTTTGGCCCGCCTGGCATTATTTTCTTCGACAAGGCAGCGCAAGAAATCCAGGGAGGTCGTGTGATCGGTTTCCAGAACGCGGATAAATTCACGCAGTCGCTGGCATTGATCAAGCAGTTTTAAATGCAGCAAGGCTTAGGCTATGATCATAGCTGGCTGTTATTTGTATAGTTGTTATTTGTCGTTGGGAATGCGGTCTGGCCGGGCTATAGTCAGACATTGATGATTACAGTGCAAAGGAGAAAGCAATGACTTTACGTTTAGGTGATACGGCGCCGGATTTCACGCAAGATTCGTCGATCGGAAAAATAAAATTCCACGAATGGGCAGGCGATTCCTGGGTGGTTCTATTTTCACATCCGGCTGACTTTACACCAGTGTGCACTACCGAGCTGGGCCTGACAGCCAAGCTGAAACCTGAGTTTGATAAACGCAATGTGAAGGCGATTGCTTTATCGGTTGATCCGGCAGACAAGCACGTTGAGTGGATCAAGGATATCGAAGCGACGCAAAAAACGGTCGTTGGTTTCCCTATCGTCGCTGATGCGGACAAATCGGTTTCTACTTTGTACGACATGATCCATCCGAATCAATCGGCGACTGCTACTGTGCGTTCGTTGTTTGTGATCGATCCGCAAAAGAAAATCCGCCTGACCATTACTTATCCGATGAGCACAGGCCGTAACTTCGACGAAGTCCTGCGCGTGATCGATGCATTGCAGTTGACGGATGGCTATACGGTTGCAACGCCGGGCAACTGGCGTGACGGTGACGACGTTATCATTCCTTTGACGGTGCAGGATGAAGCTGTGATCAAGCAAAAGTATCCTAAGGGTTACAAAGCGGAACGTCCTTATCTGCGCCTGACACCGCAACCGAATAAATAATTAAATCGCAGCAAATAAAAAAGCATCCATCAGGATGCTTTTTTTATGTCACTGCTTGGACTAAGTCTTATCCCAGCTTGAGGCGACGTGCGATGTCGCGTGCAAAGTAAGTCAGCACGCCATCCGCGCCGGCGCGCTTGAAAGCGATCATCGCTTCCATCATGGTCTTGTCGTGATCCAGCCAGCCCTGTTGTGCCGCGGCCTTGATCATCGCGTACTCGCCGCTGACCTGGTAAGCAAAGGTCGGGACCTTGAATTCGTCTTTCACGCGCCGCACGATGTCGAGGTAAGGCATGCCGGGTTTAACCATGACCATGTCGGCACCTTCTGCCAGGTCGAGTGCCACTTCGCGCAATGCTTCATCGCTGTTGGCCGGATCCATTTGATAGGTTGATTTATTACTTTTACCTAGCGTGGCCGATGAGCCAACTGCATCGCGGAACGGGCCGTAGAAGGCCGACGCGTACTTGGCGGAATACGCCATGATGCGTGTGTAGATGTGGTGGTGCGACTCCAACGCGCTACGTATCGCGCCGATGCGGCCATCCATCATGTCGGACGGCGCTACGATATCGACGCCGGCTTCAGCCTGGGCCAGTGCCTGCTTGGTGAGAATGGCGCAGGTTTCGTCATTGAGTACATAGCCATGTGCATCCAGCACGCCATCTTGGCCGTGGCTGGTGTACGGATCGAGCGCTACATCTGTCAATATCCCCAGTTCAGGGAAGCGCTTTTTCAATTCGCGTACGGCGCGTGGGACCAGGCCATTCGGATTGCAGGCTTCGATGCCGTCCGGCGTCTTCAGGGATGCCTGGATCACCGGGAACAAGGCCATGACCGGGATATTCAGCTCCACGCATTCTTCTGCCACGCTCAACAGCAGGTCGACCGACAGGCGCTCCACGCCCGGCATAGACGATACCTTTTCACGCTGGTTCTCGCCTTCGGTAATGAAGACTGGATAAATCAAGTCAGCAGCTGTCACCACGTGCTCGCGCATCATTGCGCGTGAGAATGCATCCTTGCGCATGCGACGCATGCGTAGGGCAGGGAATTGTGCGTTTTGTATAAGTTTGGACATGGCAGTTTTCAGCGAAATGAGGGTTGTCTAAATTACTTAAAAACTAAACGGAAAAATAAATGAAACTTTTTTGCCGCATGCTCATCCTAGTAGCAGATGCTTTGCATCTCCCGCTTCTCCTCCCTGAGCGGGGCCAAGTCGCACAAGCGCGATATGGCGTTATTGCCCTGGAGATACTCCCCTTTCTCCAGGGCTTTTTTTTGTCTACAGATGTTATCGTCAGACATCGCCTTCAGTTGCGTCGTTCGATTCGTCCTGCATTTTCTCGTTCAATCCCAGCAAGTCTATGATCTTGTCAGTGGCTTCATCCAGGCCGCTGCGTTTGAGCGATGAGAACAGTTGTGCTGTAAACGGGAACGGCTGTCCGTTTTCGTCAACATAGCTGCCCAATATGGTACGCGCGGTGCGTAGCGCGTTGGCGGAATCGTTGCGGTTGAGTTTGTCTGATTTTGTTAACAGGCAGTGGATCGGCTTACCGGTAGGGGCGAACCATTCCAGCATCTGGATATCGAGTTCGGTAAACGGGCGACGCGAATCGACGATCAGGATCAGCGCGGCCAACTGTTCTCGGCGCTGCACGTAATCGCCCAACAGTTCTTGCCAGTGCAATTTGGCCGAGCCGGATACTTCGGCGTAGCCATAGCCGGGCAAGTCAACCAGCAGGGCGCGGATCTCATCGACCCTGGTTTCGTCCTTGCGGTGCTGCCCGACATGGGCGCCGCCGATGGAAAAATAATTGATATGCTGTGTGCGGCCAGGAGTTTTGGACGCAAATGCCAGTTTTTTCTGGTTGCACAGTATATTGATCGCGGTTGATTTACCAGCGTTGGAACGGCCGGCAAATGCAATCTCGGGAACTTGCGTTTTTGGCAAGTCACGGAGATGATTGACCGTGGTAAAGAAGCGGGCTTGCCAAAGTAGGGACATAGGATGGGAGAAAATGCTTAAGGGGTGGCAAAAATGCCGGAAAGCTATTGTACAATGAGTGGTTACGCATTGTTGCGCCGCAGAAGCGAACTAGCATCTTAAGTGGCAGTATAAAGTCGCCAATTGGGCAGAATTTATTAATAAGTCTCCAGGGTGTTTGAATGAATCGTATTTGTATACCAATCGTAAAATCCTTGTTCGTTGCGCTATTGGCAATTGCCGTTACCGCAAATGCAGCCGAAGATAAGAAAGTAGCCAAAGCCGATCCAGCCAAAGGAGAAGCCCTTTACAACACTGGCGACGCAACCCGTAACATCACCGCTTGTATCGCCTGTCATGGCGCTGCGGGCAATTCCAGCATCGCCGAGAACCCGAAACTGACGGGTCAGCACGGCGCGTATATCCATAAACAGTTAGTTGATTTCAAAGGCGCGGCGCGTAATAACGCGATCATGGCGCCTATCGCTAAAGGCATGACGGAAGAAGACATCCAGAATGTCATCGCCTATCTGGCCAAGCAAAAGCCAACCCCGGGTGCGGCGAAAAACAAAGATACTGTCGAACTGGGTAAGAAAATCTACCGTGGCGGTATCGCTGAGAAGAACGTCCCTGCTTGCGCGGCGTGCCATAGTGCCAACGGCGCAGGTTTGCCGGCTCAGTATCCACGCCTGGCTGGTCAGCACCAGACTTACACCGAAGCTCAGCTGATCGCCTTCCGTAAAGGGACGCGTAAGAATAGTGAATTGATGACCACCGTTGCCAAACGGATGTCGGATGAAGAAATTCAGGCTGTATCGGATTATGTGGCTGGCTTGAAGTAATAAATAACTACCAAGAAAAATAATAAAAAGGGGTGGCTCAGGCTACCCCTTTTTGTTTTATACGCGGAGACGTCGTGCCAAACAGCCAACTACTTGTGGTTGTCTATGTGACCGGCTGCAGTCCTGGTTGTAGATTGAGGAAGATGGAATGACGAGCGAAACAGAAACAAGTACGGGTGGCTGGGAATTACAGACCAGCCGCCGTTGGTTGGCAGATAGTGTTGAGTTGTTGTCTTCCATGCGTTTTGCAATTAGTTTGCTGACCCTGATTTCGATTGCGTCGATTATCGGTACCGTCCTCAAGCAAAACGAGCCGATGACCAACTACGTCAATCAGTTCGGTCCTTTCTGGTTTGAAGTCTTCAGCAAGTTGAATCTGTACGCCGTGTATTCCACCTGGTGGTTCCTGGTGATCATGGGCTTCCTCGTCGTATCCACTTCTTTGTGTCTGCTGCGCAATGCGCCCAAGATGCTGAAGGATATGCGTAGCTGGCGTGAAAATGTGCGTGAGCAATCGCTGCGCAACTTCCATCACAAAGCCGAATGGCGTGTTGATATCTCGCGCGCTGCCCTGACCGCGCAAACACTGGCGCGGGTCACGGCGAATGGCTATAAAACCAAAGTCGTGGAAAAAGAAAATGCCACGCTGATCGCGGCCAAGCAGGGCGCAGGCAATAAATGGGGCTACATTTTTGCGCATGCCTCTATCGTGATTATCTGTCTCGGTGGTTTGCTTGATTCCGACCTGCCGATACGCATACAAAAGCTGCTGTTTGATAAAACACCATTCGTCGGCAACGGCATCATTGCGCAAATTCCGGAGCAACATCGTCTGGGTTTGGGTAATCCGACCTTCCGCGGTAATACTCTGATCCCGGAAGGAAGCAGCAGCAGCACCGCGATTATTTCGCAGCAGGACGGCGTGCTGATCCAGGACCTGCCATTCACTATCCAGCTCAAGCGTTTCATCATTGATTACTACTCAACGGGCATGCCTAAATTGTTTGCCAGTGAAGTGGTGGTGACCGATCATGAAAACGGTAAAGTCTTCCCGGCCACGATCAAGGTGAATGAGCCTTTGATTTATCGTGGTGTCGCGGTGTACCAGTCTTCGTTTGAAGATGGTGGCAGTAAATTGAAAGTGATCGGTTATCCGATGCAGGGCGTCGCGCATAATTCGTTCTCGTTGCAGGGCGAAGTAGGCGGCAGTACGCCGCTGGCGGCTTCCGGCAAGAACGCTGATTACACAGTCGAGTGGTCCGGTTTCCGCGCTTTTAACGTCGAGAATATGGCGAAGAATGGTCAGGATGTGCGCGCCGTCAATCCGAACCAGGGTCTGTCTTCCAGCTTCGATAAACATCTCGGTTCTGCTGCCAAAACCGCGAATAATAAAGACCTGAAAAACGTGGGGCCGAGCGTGCAATATAAATTGCGTGATCGTAATGGCCAGGCACGTGAGTATCAC
>JBEBUE010000086.1:0-8988 GCA_040393485.1 Herminiimonas sp. | reverse complement strand
CAACTAGGGCAACTAGGGCAACTGGCAAAAAATTCAGCAAAACCGGCAAACGCCTGTAACGAGCTGCAAGTACTTATGGCTGCCCTGCCTGATCGACAGCTGGCTGCACGCTGTTTGCCATTACCTCGCCGAGACGGACTGCAGCGGCTGGCTGCCACTTATTCGTAAAGGCCAGCGCATCCTTCGGAAACAACATCACAACGGTAGAGCCGAGCAGGAAGCGCCCCATCTCTTCGCCTTTTTTCAGCTGTCTATACTGCTTGTCGTAATGCCACTCGCGCACCGTATCCAGGCGCGGCGGATTGACGACGCCATGCCAGACGGTTTGCATGCTACCGACGATCGTTGCGCCCACCAGGGTCAGCACAAACGGGCCGCACGGACCTTCAAACAAACACACCACGCGCTCGTTACGGGCAAACAAACCCGGCACGCCACGTGCGGTAGTCGGGTTTACCGAAAACAAAGTACCTGGCACATAAATCATGCGCAACAAGCGACCGTCGCACGGCATATGAATGCGGTGATAATCGCGCGGGCTCAGGTACAGTGTCGCGAAGCTGCCATTCTCGAATTGTGCGGCGAGTCCGGCATTGCCGCCCACCAGCGCAGTAGTCGAGTAACTGTGGCCTTTCGCCTGGAATATCTGGTCAGCTTCAATTTTGCCGAACTGGCTGATTGCACCATCGACCGGGCAAATGAAATCTGCATCTGCTAACGGGCGTGCACCGGAACGCAAGGCACGCGTAAAGAATTCGTTAAAACTGGCGTAGCTGGCGATATTCGGATTCGCCGCTTCGGTCATGTTCACCTTGTATTTGCCGACGAACCAGCGTATCAACGCAGTCGTCAGACGTCCCGCCCTGGCGCCCGCGACCAACCCTGCAAAGGCAGTCAGGGCCTTTTTGGGCAGTAAATATTGCGGTAGTACAGGCAAGCGATTGGACACGATAAATAGTGTGATTTAAATAAGCACGGGAAATAAGGGAAGCGTGATTGTAGCGGTTGTTCCGCTTTATTTTTCTGAAGTGGTTTTCCTGACGGTAATACGGTCTATAAAAAATTCGCCATCACGACAGCAGCGATGCGGCACACCAGCCAGCTCGAATCCCGGCGGGCCGTCTTCCAGCCAGACCTGGACCAAGGTATCGAATTCTTCAGGTTCCAGCCGCAGCATCTGCGCAGACACGACAAACTGCGCGCCTTCCTTCTGCTTGCTGACGATATCGTCGATTGTGGCCATGCGCCATCCCCATTACGAAACAAAAACTGCCGCCATCATAGCTTTTGTTGCGCTGCAATTCCATTTATTAAGCTTTTTTCTTGTACTTTTGGACTCGCTGCAGGGTCAGCGACCCTGGCGTTTTTTGGCTGCACGCGACGAAAATACAACCTGGCAAGGGTCTGATTTGGGATTGGCACCATCCCAGATCGAAGTCGCGACTATGCTGACACCGCTGGTCAGGATAGCAGCACCTATACGTGCAATGGCTCCCAACGCACCGGACTCATCCAGCTTGAGCTCGGGCTTGCCGAGTGCACCGACTATTTTTACTTCATCGGAAAAATTGGAGATACCGAGGCTAAAACCGGAGCGCACCCTTACCTTGCCGCGCAAGTCCACGGTCTGGTTACGCAGATTGACCTGGCCACTAGTCAGCAATTGACTGGCGTCGCTACGCGCGCCGACTATGCCTTCACCTTTCGCCACACCTGCAATGAATGGCAAGCTTGCGCTGGCACAGGCCAGATCTATGCGTTTAGCGTCCTTGGTGGAAAACAAACCGGTCAGCCAAAATTCTGCCTGACCGGCAGCAGGTGAAAGGATTTGCGCACTGCCGATACGTATCTCTACCGGCCCGGTCATGCTTGCAGCCAGATCTTTCATCGAGCTGCCATGTGTCGTGATCTTTGCATCCAGCTTGATAGGGCCGCCATTGACGACGATTTTCTTGCCGCTGGCCTTCAGCATTGCGCCCAGCGATACTTCGTTCAGTTGCAGGTTCAGTTTGACGGCTTGCTTTTTACCTTCCAATACGACGTCGCCGTGTACGCTGCCGCCCAGCAATTTGCCTGAGAACTCCGGCAACGTCAGCGTGTCATCACGCAAGTGCAGGTCTGCCTTGATGTCATCGACTTCCACACCGGAGCGCAACTTCAGGTTATCGATGGCTGCCACCACTTTCGCATCGACGCCGTCCAGTCTTGCGAGTAAAGGCCACGCAAGGGCTTCGTCACGAAACAGTTCGCCTTCTTTTTTTGCTGGCAGCGGCGGCTGTCCTATGTCCAGAAAGCTCTGCTTCATATCGATATGATCGGCGTGCAGGCGTGCATTGATGCTTGGCTTGTCCTTATTCTTGTCCCACTGCCCTTCACCACTCAGATTCAATTTGCCCAGTTGCAGCTTCAAGTCTTTAAACGAGTACTGCTGTGCTTTTGCCTGCAGGGTGACGCTGGCACGCAGCGGCACCGGAGAAGAACGATCTACCTGCAAGTAGCCATATAGCTCGCGTAACGACTCGGCCTCGACTGCCAGCGCGACATCGTATTCCTGCAAGCTACTATCGAGCGGCAACTGCCCGCTCACCGTTGCCTGGGCCTGCCCGGATTGAATGGTAAGCATGCCTTTGCTGATAGCACCCGGCGTACCTGCATGCGATAAATCATCCAGTTGGCCATTGAACTGCACTGTGTACTGTTCACGCACCAGGCGTCCATTAAAGACGATGTTGCGCAAACCACTATCGCCTTTTGCACGTAGCGCGTCGAGTTGCCAGCTCCTGGTTTCATGGCCGGGTGCACGGAAATTGATCTTGCTGACATCTGCACGCAAGGCCAGCAGATCGAACTGGGACGTGCGCAATTGGCGTGTGGCGGGCAAATCCCAGCTGCGGCGACCATCTGCCGCGACTTCGAGATTGACGGTCAAACCATTGATGAGCAAACCTTCGACCACCACATCACCGCGCAGCAGGGGTGCCAGTGCAAGCCGTGCCCGGATATCTTCGGCCTGCAGCGCATACTTGTCCTGCGCCCAGTCCGGATTGGAGATGCGTACATCGCTCGCACGCAAACGTGGATAAGGCAGTAAGTCGAGCGACAAGCCGCCTATGGTCAAGTCCCGGTTCCAATTTTGTTTGAGGCTGCTACGCGCCAGTTCGGTCAGGTGCGCACTATCGGTCAGTCTATGCAGCGCATAGCCGCCGAGCGCAAGCAACAAAAGCAGCAGCACCGTTACCGATAGTAATATCTTGTGCCACTTGCGCATGCTCTCTATCCTTGTCTGGAACCAACATTGGGCTACGGACTAGCTTGATTAACTGTGGTCGAGGATATAACAGATGCGCATCTGCGTCATCCCGTTATAAATGCGGGATGACTGTGTAGAATTTACACGCTGGCCAGCGGTGCAGGCCGAATGCCATTCAAAAGGTAATCAACCAGTTCGCGCACCGGACGGATTTCGTTACCAAAAGGCAGGCGCTCCGAGCCACGGAAAAACAAGCCGCGCTTGACATCGCCCTTCAACGCAAAACCGAGTTGGGTATCGATACAGAACTGCCCTGCCTTGGCGATGCCATCGCGCAAACCGCACTGATGCAGGCAATCGAAGCCGACCGTACATTCCTTGGGGCCAGCCTTGCCTTGCAGCTTGGCTTCCTTGTCGAGGTAGTTCGTTAGCCATTGCGTCTTCACTGCGCGCGCAGGCAAACCTGCACAACTCATGAAGGTCACGATGTCCTCAGGCTGCGCCTGTGTCAGCACTTTTTTGAAATTGATATGTGCATCGCCTTCGGTGCTCACGGCGAACGGCGTACCAAGCTGTACCGCGCTGGCGCCCAGTGCAAACAGTTCACGTACTTGTTCCGGGCTATGTATGCCGCCAGCGGTAATCAGCGGAATATTTTCATTCTCGAGACCCAGCTGTTTGAATAGCTGGAGCGTTTCTTCCAGCACCACAGAGAATGCAAAGTGCGGATCATTCACGCTATCCAGCCCTGCGGCTCCGAGATGACCGGCCGCATATTGCGGATTCTCGATGACGATGGCATCCGGTAAGCGTTTGCGACGCATCCATTTTTTCAGGATGAGTGAGATACCACGTGCGTCTGACAAAATCGGTATCAGGGCAACGTCCGGGAATTCCGCAGTCAGCTCCGGCAAATCCATCGGCAGGCCAGCGCCCACTACGATCGCATCGGCTCCGCTTTCGCAGGACTGCCGCACATAAGCCGCATACTCGGCAACGGCACGCATCACATTCACGGCGATCACGCCATGACCTGCTGCGATGTCTCGCGCGGCACGTATCTCGCGATCCAGTGCAATCAGGTTCGCTTCATTGATCAGCGCCTTGTCGCGGCTTTTATCAGTACGTGCCATCAAGTCGGGATGGTGACGACGCAAATCCACGCTGGAAATAGTACCAATCGCACCCAGCCGGGCGACGCTACCGGCCAGGCCATGAGCAGAAATACCAACGCCCATGCCGCCCTGCACGATAGGCAGCAGCAATTTATTCTTCAGTTTCAATTTGGGAAAGTCGGTATCCAGCACAATGATCCTCGTTTTTCATAGCGATGGCTGACTGTAGCAAAGCGAAATGAGAATGGATTGATGTGGATCAAAAATGCAGCAGACTCAGCAGGGATACGAGACTTGAAGCATGGCCATGCAGCCACCATCATTCTCCTTGTCAGATCACAGTTGCGCCCGCTAACATGGCTAACAACTAACAACAGGAACATGCTTATGCCACACCGTCGTGCGGAGAAACACTTTAACGGCCGTATCAGCTGGCTGCGTGCTGCCGTGCTTGGTGCGAACGATGGCATTATTTCCACTGCCTGTCTGTTGCTGGGTGTAGCCTCAGCCAATCTGGCACGCCATGACCTGCTGCTGACGGGCATCGCGGCGCTGGTCGCCGGTGCAATGTCGATGGCTGCCGGCGAATACGTTTCTGTCAGTTCGCAGGCCGATACCGAAAAGGCCGAACTGGACCGCGAGCGTCAGGAACTGATGGAGCAACCCGTTGCAGAAGAGCGTGAACTGGCATCGATTTATGTCGCACGCGGTGTGAGTCCTGATGTAGCAAAACAAGTGGCACGGCAATTGATGGAGCATGATGCATTAAGCGCACATGCACGTGATGAACTGGGCATCCATGAAGCATCCGCGGCCCGTCCGGTAGAAGCCGCCATCACCTCAGCCGTTACGTTCTCGCTTGGGGCGGCCTTACCGCTGCTGACCGCATTGCTGACGCCGACTGCATGGATAGTACCGGCCCTGGGCGTGACATCCCTGCTGTTCCTGATCGGACTCGGCATACTCGGTGCCAAGGCTGGTGGTGCGCCACTGTTACCAGCCGCCTTACGCGTTGGCTTCTGGGGCGCACTGGCGATGATCGTTACCTCTGTCATCGGCAAGATATTCGGTACGATTGTGTAAGATCCTGGACATAAACAGAGTTTTTCCCTGAACCAGTTGCGAGGTCGTAGCCATGAAATTCAAGGATTATTACGAAACACTGGGCGTGAAACGCGATGCAACGCAGGATGAAATCAAAAATGCGTATCGCAAGCTGGCACGCAAATATCATCCTGACGTCAGCAAGGAAGCGGATGCAGAAGCACGCTTCAAGGAAATGGGCGAAGCATACAAGGTCCTGAAAGATCCGGAAAAACGCGCGTCCTACGACCAGCTTGGCGCCAATTGGCAAAACGGACAAGACTTCCAACCACCACCAAACGGCGATGCCGGTTTTGAATTCAGCGGACGAGGTAGCCATGCCGGCTTTGGCGAAGGCACGGACTTCGGCGACTACTTCGAACAGATGTTTGGCCAGCAGACCGGCTGGGGCCGCAGCCACAGGCGTGGCATGCACGCACAGGGCGAAGACCATCACGCCAAGATCCAGATCGACCTGGAAGATGCTTACCGTGGTGCTGAACGCAGCATTTCACTACGCATGCCGGTCGTCGATGAAAACGGCCACGTTACCACGCGCGAGCGCACACTCAACGTCACCATTCCAAAAGGCATCCGTGCCGGACAAACCTTGCGCCTGGCTGGACAAGGCGGCCCTGGCATAGGTGAAGGCAAGGCAGGCGACCTTTACCTTGAAATAGCCTTCCGCCCTCACCCACGTTATCGCGTCGATGGCCGCGATGTGTATATCGACATCCCGCTGGCACCATGGGAAGCCGCATTGGGGGCCAGCGTCACCGTGCCAACGCCGGAAGGTTCGGTCGAGCTGACGATACCAGCCAACTCCGGTTCCGGCCGCAAACTGCGCCTGAAAGGAAAAGGCATTCCCGGCAAGGAAGCCGGCGACCTGTATGTCGTACTGAACATCGCGCTGCCGCCTGCCGACAGTGAACAAGCCAAGGCTGCGTATCGCACATTGCAACAAGCCTTCGATTTCAATCCACGCGCATCCATGTAAGGAGGCTGCATCATGAACCAGACGACCAGTGTGTATTGTGAATGCCAGCTCATCGATGATGATGTAACGCTGACGCTGACTGAACTATCGCAAGCGTGTAATGCGCCACAGGAGCTGATTACGGCATGGGTGCTGGAAGGCGTGCTGGCACCAGCCGGACAACAACCGCAGGAATGGCGCTTCAGCGGAACGTCAGTGCGACGCGCGAGGGTCGCCCAGCATCTGGCGCAAGACCTCGAAGTCAATACGCCGGGTGTGGCGTTGGCGCTGGACTTGCTGGAGCGGATTGATATCCTCGAAGCGCAGCTAAAACGCAAGAGCCGTTACTAGCTCCTGCGCTTCCGATTGCTGGAAGCGATGCGGCTCGCGGCTAGAGGAACACTATCAGTTAGTCAGCCTGCCGTAACAAACGCATGCCGACCAGCGTATAGCGCGTATCCTGCGAATTCCAGTTGCGATATGACGAGCGCGCATAGAACGACCAGGTATGCCAGGAACCACCGCGCCGCACGCGTACCGTGCCATTAGCGGGTCCTTGTGGATCATCTACCGGTGAATAACTGTAGTAACGATCATCATGCCAGTCGGCGGTCCATTCCCACGCATTACCGTGGATGTCGTACAGGCCGAAGGCATTCGGTGCAAAGCTGCCGACCGGTGCGGTAAAGGCAAAACCATCTGCTTCATCCAGCGCAAACTTCTTCCATTGCTGCCAGTTCTTCGCGGCATCGACATCGAACACATTTGCCGCACTCAGTAATGATTGCGGATCATCGCCGCTGTAATAACGGGTGCGCGTACCTGCGCGCCCAGCGTATTCCCACTCGGCTTCTGTCGGTAAACGATAGGTGCGCCCTTCCGTCTTGCTCAACCATTTACACATCGCCACTGCATCGTTCCATGTGACATTCACAACCGGATGATGCTCGTCTTGCGGGAAACCCGGATTACGCCATGAATACTTTTGATTACGACCTTCAAAGGCATCGCCGCGTGCTGACTTGGCGGGATCGTAATCCGGGTTGTAACCATAACCGCCGGTACCATCGGCTTCCGATTCAGGCTGGTAACCGGATGCTTCGACAAAGCGCCGGAACTCGCCCACCGTCACTTCGTACTGGCCTAAATAAAAGGGATGGGTAATGCGCACTTTGTGCGCCGGAGCTTCATCGCTCAGTTCGACGAAACGTTTGTGATCGTATTGCGGATAATGCTGCGCCAGCGCTTCGGCGGATTCATCGCTGCCCATGACAAACTCGCCGGATGGAATCAACACGAATTTCATGCCCAATGAATTCTGGATATGCTTATCCAGCGACCACGCGCAGGAAGCTGCCAGGCTTAGCCCAAGAAAAAGTATCGTCCGCATAAACACTTAAAAGTAAGAAAAAATGCACAGCCCCGATACTTCATGAATGGGGATAATCGCTGCATGCTGACACGAAAAAATCGCCAGCGCAATATCAGCAATCATCCATGTGCAGCCACCGTGGACAGGCCCATCTCTGGCATAATCCTATAGATGATTTCACAGAAAAATGCGCGCAACCATGCGCCAACGAGACGCCGTATAAACAGCATGAAAGCCTGCATCACATGCTGAGTATGGCCAGTGCTGCCCTCATGCTGCCAGCCATTCTGCTGACTGGTGCATTGATAGGTGCTTGCGGTATAGGCGGCGTACTGCTGGTCCCTATCCTGACGTATTTGGGTGGCATACCCTTGCCACAAGCGATCGCCGCAGCCTCCCTCAGTTTTGCCCTGCCTGCCCTCGTCGCACTACGTCCGATGCGACGGCAACCCGAGTTGCTGCAACGTTGCCTGCCATTGCTAGGCGGTGCTTTGCTGGGCGCTGCCGGTGGCGCAATGACCGTGCACTGGCTATCTGCAGGTAGCCTGATGTTCGGTGTGATGTTGCTGGTTTTATTTGCCGGCTGGCGTGGTTTGCGTCCGCTCGATGTCGCGGCGACTCCGGCCGCTTTCCTGAGCACGCGCAGCCTGTTTATGCTGGGTGTGCTTATCGGCTTTGGTTCGGCATTGACCGGCACCGGTGGCCCGGTATTGATCCTGCCGCTCTTGATGTTGATGCGTCAGCCGCTGCCTTTCGCCGTCATCGCAGCGCAAGCAATACAATTCCCGATCGCAATCGCCAGTAGTACCATACATGCACTGGAAGGACGACTGGATATCAGGCTCGCACTGATCTGCGGTGTACTGATGCTGCTCGGCTCATTCGCCGGACAGCGTGCTGCTGCCGCCTTGAATGTGGCGCAACTACAGCGCTTGGTAGCGCTGCTCTTGCTGGCGGTCGGTCTGTGGTTTGGCTGGCTCTTGCTGCGCCTGCCTTAAGGTATCACCGTTTAGCGCGCCATCTTCTGCTGCAGCATCGCTTTCACTTCCGGCCATTCCGGATCGATGATGCTGAAGCGCACGGAATTACGTTTGCGGCCATCCGGCATGATGCGTTCATGACGCACGATACCTTCCTGTTTCGCTCCTATGCGTAGAATCGCCGCGCGCGATTTTTCATTCAACTCATCAGT
>JBEBUE010000085.1:0-9040 GCA_040393485.1 Herminiimonas sp. | reverse complement strand
GATATAGGGATTACGCGCCAGCAAAGGCTGAGTAAAGGTTTTGAATTCTTCGCGGCTGACGACACCAAAAGTCTTGAACAACTGATTGATATCAGCCAGGACGCGCATGGAACTATCGAGTCCATCCTGGACCGCAGCAACCCGTACCCTGGCTTGCTGCTGAAAATCGATATCTACCTTGTCATGCTCCAGGCGGCGCACCGAAGCAAACAGCAATGCACTAATCAACAAACCAATGGCAAGCGTCAACAACGCGGAATATGACACAGAAAAAGCTGCGCGATGACGCATCAATAAAAATTCCCTATGCAGTATTTTTTAAAACTGGCAACGAGACCGGAAATCGCTACCAAGAAAATGTGTTCTTTCATAAAAAAACGCGCTGCATAGCGCGCTTTTTATGTCTGTGGCGCCTGTTAACCCAACCACTTCGCAATGGATAGCAACAGGACCAACAGCATCCACAACAGCAATGCTCGCCATACCAGGCCAACGGTGCTTTGCAGGGCACGGCTGGAAGCCTCTTCGCCCACCGGCGCTTCGGTTTCGATATTGATCGAATCCACCATCGCCGCATCCGCCGGAATCACTTCAGCCACGGTTTCTACCGGCGCACCCAGACGTATGCCCATCGCGCCGCCACCAGCAGACAAAATGATGCCGATGGCTTCGTCCTGCCAGCGACCAGCAAAATTACGCCAGGCGTAAATCGCATCCTCAAAATTACCGACCACGGCAAACGCAGCCGCCGTCAGGCGTGCCGGAATCCAGTCTATCCAGTAAAACGCCTGCGACGCGAAGCGACCGAACTCTTCGCGCTCCGCCATCTTGGGTTCATTCCAGATGCGCGCCAGGTACTCGGCTACGCGATACATCACGGCACCGACCGGGCCCAGCGGGGTCAAAATCCAGAAGAACACACCGAACACATTGCGGTGCGTGGTAACCAGCGCCGTTTCGACCGCAATACGTGAGATTTCGCTGACATCCATTCCGGCAGTGTCGCGCTTGGTCCATTCAGCCAGCAAGGAGCGCGCTGTCGCTTCATCGCCGTTGTTGAGCGCCAGCTGTATAGATGTGAAGAAATGGCTGTAATGACGGAAACCCAGTGTCAGATAAACTACACCGACATTCACGATCAAAGCCGCGAGCGGACCAAGTTTGATACTGATCCAATATAACAACGCTACCGGCACACAGAATGCACCGATCATCAGCGCCCAGGCCAGGCGTCCATGATGTGCCTGACCGGCGTTAAACGACCCTTCCAGCTTGGCAGCCAGTGCTCGCGCCCCGGCGTAGACCGGATTGTCGGCCCGCAACGGTTTTAATTGCTCGATCAATAGCGCAAAGAAGATGGAGAAAAATGTCATTAAAGCGCCTTAATAGTCAGTCAACCCATACGATAACGCAGCACTTCGCGAGAATCAAATAAAGCGAAACATAATATTGAGCGTTACAGCCAAACTCGGTAATACCCCCACGTAAACGACTTACGCCCGAAGGAAATGAAATAGATTGCGCAACATGCCCGCGGTAGCGCCCCAGATAAAGAAACGCTCATACGGCATGACATAAAAGGTGCGATTCCCGGTCACGAATTCTGCAGTACGTCGTTGATGGTGCCGGCCATCCATGAGGAAGGCCAGCGGGACTTCAAACACTTCGGCCACCTCAAACGGATCTGCCTTTACTTCGAATGGCGGCTTGACGATGCCGACCACTGGCGTGACACGGAAGCCGGTACCGGTATGGTATTCAGGCAAAGTCCCGATGACGTCGATATGGCTGCGGCTGATACCGACCTCTTCTTCGGTTTCGCGCAAAGCAGTCGCAATCGCTGACTCGTCATAGCTCTCCATGCGGCCACCGGGAAAGCTGATTTGCCCGGCGTGGTCATTCAGGTGTGCGGCGCGCTGGGTGAACAATATGGTCGGGCCGTTTTCTTCGCGCAGCACGATAGGCAGCAAGACCGCCGCCTCGGTCAACGGACCACTCATCGGGCGCACCAGTCGCTCCACCGTAATTTCCGGCGACCACGACGGCGGGTTGGAAAACCGCGCGCGTAATGCATCATCCCGCAAGCGGTCGGGGGTGACGGCCTCTTCGCCGCCGAGCGAATCTATCGGTAATAATTCCGGATCAAAATGCAGTCTGGCCAATTCAACTTCCTAGTACAAAGTAATCTATATGCTGCCTCGCCCGGCTTACATGCGGATGACGGCGATAAGCAAACGGCCTGTGCCTAATGCAACACGCAAAATCTGCGCTTGCATCACCTAGACTGATGTTAAACCTGTCATCGCTCCAGCACCAGATTTAACAATCAAAAATGCTGCCAGAAAACAAAAAAGACACCCGAAGGTGTCTTTTTTGTTGCTACCGTATGTAATGCCCGGACGAATCCGATGTTGGCAATTACTCCGCCGCTTGTTTTGCTGCAACGCGACGTTGTGGCAGTTTTTCTTTGATACGTGCCGATTTGCCCGAACGCTCGCGCAAGTAGTACAGTTTTGCACGACGTACATCACCGCGACGTTTGACTTCGATCGATGCGATCAGCGGGGAATACAGCTGGAACGTACGTTCGACGCCTTCACCGGACGAGATTTTACGAACGATGAAGTTCGAGTTCAGGCCACGGTTACGACGGGAGATGACAACGCCTTCGTATGCCTGCGCACGTTTACGTGTGCCTTCAACTACGTTGACGTTAACGACCACTGTATCGCCAGGAGCGAAGTCAGGGATGTTTTTTGACAGGCGAGCAATTTCTTCTTGCTCTAATTGTTGGATCAGATCCATTTTTATTACTCCAAAAACCATCATGCCGGCGCCACGTATATATTTGCCCGGTAGAGGATGGGGTTACACATTGCAGGGCTTTTACTGCGCCCCGCTCGAT
Source organism: Herminiimonas sp. (assembly GCA_040393485.1). Lineage (GTDB taxonomy): Bacteria > Pseudomonadota > Gammaproteobacteria > Burkholderiales > Burkholderiaceae_D > Oxalicibacterium. The sequence goes on along the minus strand of JBEBUE010000085.1, from coordinate 6,135 downwards.
ACAACATACTGCTTACAACAAACTGCTCAAAAACTTTTCATCGACACGTGTCAGCAATCCTGCCTCACGTGCCTTGACGATCAGGTCCGGTCGCTTCTTTGCAGTCGCTTCCAGCGCACGTTCGCGGCGCCATTTCTCGATCTCGACATGATGGCCACCCATCAACACTGCCGGCACCGCTGCACCTTCGTAGACTTCCGGTCGCGTGTAATGCGGACAATCGAGCAAGCCATTTACAAAGCTGTCTTCAACTGCCGATGCATCATCATGCAAGACCCCGGGCAACTGCCTGATAACTGCATCCATCAATGCCATCGCCGGAATCTCACCGCCTGACAGGACGAAATCGCCGAGGCTGATTTCTTCATCGACGCAGCTATCAAGAAAGCGCTGGTCTACTGCTTCATAACGTCCGCACAACAAAACCAGACCTGGCTCTGTCGTCAGCTGCATCACGCGCTCATGGGTCAATGCCTTGCCTTGCGGCGACATATACACAACGCGGGGTGCAGCCAAACCTTGTTCTATCTGCCTTGCCTTGGCCGCCTGTACAGCAGCCTCCAGCGGCTTAACCATCATCACCATGCCAGGACCGCCACCATAGGGGCGATCATCGACGGTACGATGCTTATCGCTGGTGAAATCGCGTGGATTCCACAAAGACAATGCGCATTTCTTTTGCTCAAACGCGCGTCGTGTAATACCCGACTGCGTTATCGCCGTGAACATTTCAGGGAATAGCGTGACGACATCAAATTGCATCTCGCACACTCCTTAAAACGAGACCAGATTAGTAATCCAGTCCCCAGTCCACTGTAATTTTCTTTGCTGTTCGATCTACCGTGATGACGAACTGCTCAACGAACGGGATCAGCAACTCTTGCGACGCAGCCTTGGGATCAGCGGCATCAGCCGACTGTGGAACAGCAACGCGCAAAATAGGATGCGCACCGTTGTCCATCATGTCACTGACCTGACCCAAGTGTTCGCCCTGCAGGCTCTCGACTTCCAGGCCGATCAGGTCGACCCAATAGAACTCATTATCCGACAGAGCGGGGAAATGACTACGCGGAATCTGCACGGTTGCACCTTTCAGCGCCTCCGCAGCATCTCGCCCTGCCACACCCATCAACTTTGCGACTACATCACCGGTATGCATCTTGGACTGCATCATTTCCACGTCATGGAATTCAGGCTTATCCAGCCACCATGTCTTGGCAGTTAATAATGCATCCGCATCGGCCGAATAGGGTCGAACCCTGACCCAGCCATTTAATCCATACGCACCGGAGATGTAACCAACCAGCACCAAATCTTCAGGAACTTTCATTCCCGATGCCGTTTGATTCGACAAAACTTAAGCGGCTTTTTTGCCGACTTGGCTAACCAGGCGAGCTACGGTAGGCGACAGTTGTGCGCCCACGCCTTGCCAGTAGGCCAGACGATCTTGCACAATGCGGACGCTTTCTTCAGCGCCGGAAGCTACCGGATTGTAAAAACCGATGCGTTCGATGAAGCGACCATCGCGGCGATTGCGCGAATCTGTAGCAACAATGTTAAAGAATGGGCGCTTTTTTGCACCACCACGAGCTAAACGAATGACGACCATAATATTTCCAAAAAGTGTCTGAACACGGAAAAAGCCGCAAATTATAGCCCAGGTAGCACAGCACCTGCAACCTCATTCATTGAGATCAGCAATATCGGTGTGGCAAATCGGGCAATCAGGCTATTCCACTATGGAAAAGCTTTTGCGGCGCGTAGTCCATCTGCCCGTACAATAGGCAAAAAACCGGGACAGACAGATGGTATTTGATTTAATTTTGATTAAAAACCGGAGTTTGCACGCATTTTCACACGTTTTTTAATCAAAAAAGATGTTTTTTGCATAAAAACCAGCCTTTTCACTGAAAAAATAGCAGGAATATGCCAAATCCACACAAAAACAAAACCCTCAGTACCCTGTTAGCCGCATTATTTGGCTGGCTGGGCCTGCATCGCTTTTATTTGTACGGCAAAAAAGATTTCTGGGCCTGGGCCCATCTCGCCTTCCCGCCGCTATCGGTATTTGCTGGTTTTATCGGCGCCCTGGTCATCGGCCTGACCCCAGACGAGAAATGGGATGCACAGCACAACGCCCACTCCGGCCAGACTTCCGACTCCGGCTGGGCCGTCATCGTGCTGGTGGTACTCACCTTCGCCTTAGGCTCCACCGCCCTGATCGCCACCATTGCCCGTGGCTTCGACCTATACCTGACCGGCGGCGCTTTCGGCTGAACGCTTTAAGCCGAATTTAAGCCCGCTCACTTTCCCGCCCCACCGCAGTGCAAGCGCCCCGCCGCATGAACTGCGGCAGTGCGCGGCGACACTTCCAATCGCACCGACAGCACCATTCTCCCTTACCAAACTGGAAATACGCATGGCACGCATAGTGCTTTTGTGAAACTAGCCGTGGCATCGCCACATGGCTCAATCAGTCCTCAGGGAGTTTCATGATCATGCGTACTGCGTCCTTCGCATCCGCCACATCCATCAAGATGGCGTTGACCATCCTCGTTTCTGCCTTCGTCTTCAGCAACGCTTATGCGCAAACCGCGGCACCGGACAGTGCGGCGCCGATCGCCGAAACCCGGGCAGCGCCTTTGACGATGCCCATGATTAATGAGCCCGCCGAAGCAGCAACACCCGAACCAGTCGCAGAAGCGCCGCTGACCAAACCCACGGTAGTCGATGCCAGCAAGATCAGCGCCGGCGATACCGCCTGGTTACTGGCGTCAACAGCGCTGGTGCTATTCATGACCATTCCCGGCCTGGCCTTGTTCTACGCCGGTATGGTACGCAAGAAGAATGTACTGGCGACGATGGCGCATAGCTTTGCCGTGACCTGCCTGGTCACTGTGATCTGGGTCGTCATTGGTTACAGCCTCGCCTTCACGCCCGGCTCTCCCTATATAGGAGGGCTGGACCGGGTACTGCTGAGCGGGATGGAATTCGTCAAGGAAACCGGCAAGCTCAGCGTCAGTGAAATCGCGCCGACGATACCGGAAAGCGTCTTCATCATGTTCCAGATGACCTTCGCGATCATCACCCCGGCCCTGATCACCGGCGCTTTCGCCGAGCGCATGAAGTTCTCTGCCCTGCTGATCTTCATCACGCTGTGGTCCATCGTCGTCTACGCACCTGTCGCACACTGGGTATGGGAACCGGGCGGCTGGCTGGCAACGCGCGGCGTACTCGACTTCGCTGGCGGCACTGTCGTCCACATCAATGCCGGTGTTTCCGGCCTGGTCGCCGCCATTATCATCGGACCACGCCTGGGCTTCGGCAAGGAACCGATGCCGCCACACAACCTGGTACTGACAGTAATCGGTGCCTGCATGTTGTGGGTAGGCTGGTTCGGCTTCAATGCAGGTTCGGCGGTAGCAGCAGACGGACGCGCAGGTATGGCTATGCTGGCGACACAAATTGCGACAGCGGTCGGCGCCCTCTCATGGATGATCATCGAATGGATGCGCCGCGGCAAACCGTCGGTACTCGGCCTGGTATCCGGTGCGGTCTCGGGCCTGGTAGCGATTACCCCGGCTTCCGGTTTCGTCGACGTCAGCGGTGCACTGGTCATCGGCGCTGCCGCCGGCCTCGCCTGCTACTGGGGTGCAACCACGCTCAAATCCAAACTCGGCTACGACGATTCGCTGGATGTCTTCGGCGTGCACGCCGTCGGTGGCATCGTCGGCGCATTGTTGACAGGTGTGTTCGCCGTGGAAAGCATAGGCGGCGCGCACAGCAGCTTTGGCAATCAGGCGTTCGGTGTGGTCGTCACCGTCGTCTACTCGGCAGTCATGACCGCCATCATCCTCGGTATCGTCAGCGCCCTGGTCGGCTTGCGTGTCACGCCGGAAGCGGAAGTCGAAGGACTGGACCTGGAACAACACGGCGAGCACGTACTATGACGGAAGAACACCACTCACGTGCCGAACTGGAAACCCATGCCTTTGCGTTGATGGGCAGACTGCACGTGAACCTGAGACGACAAAGCGGACGCGTAATCGATATCGAATACATGCGCATCGATCCGGCTTATTGCCGCTATCTGTTGAAGATGGCCTCGCTCTCTACCAGTGAAGAAGTGCAGGAGTTGGGACAAAAATTACAGGAAGTTTTCTTCGGTACCGAAGGCTTGTTTGTACGCACCGAACCGCGTCAACCTTTGTTGACGCGGCTGCAGGAACCCACCGCTGCACCGGCCGCGGCGACACCTGCGGCCCCAAGCGCCGCGCCCGCCGCACCAGAAACCGGCGACCCGGTTGATCGTGGCTATATAGGGCGCTTGCGCTGAAGCAGACTACACCAGCTTAGAACTGCGCTTCATCCAGCGCCAGCACTCCGACACTGCCATTGACGATGGCGCTGCGATAAGCCCCCGCCTGCGACAGAAAGTAATCAGCAAAGAAGCGCGCAGTCGCCAGCTTGGCCTGATAAAACTTCGCATCGCCACTGCCGGCATCCAGCTTAGCCTGCGCAATCAGGGCAGCACGTCCCATTTGCCAGCCACACAGCACGATGCCTGCGAGCTTGAGATAAGGCACGCTGCCTGCAAACACACCTTTGATATCTGATTGAATATTCGCTACGACATACGCAACGACTTCTTCCAGCGCCGTCGATGCGGCGGCCAGATGCGTGCCTATCGCCTTTAAATCCGTTCCTGTCGCCTTCGCCAATTCGGCTTCCGTGGCACGCACAGCAGCGATGATGCTGCGCGCCACTGCACCGCCATCCCGCACGGTTTTACGCACCGGTTTCTTCGATGAAGCCCATGCCACCGTGGATTTGCAAACCAGTGGATGCCACATCGATGGACATCTCGGTGGACCAGCCTTTGATTACCGGCACCAGGAACTCATAGAAAGCTTGTTGTGCGCTGCGTACTTTTTCATCGGGATGATGGTGCGCGATATCAAAGGCGGCGGCACCGACATAGGCCAGCGCACGCGCCGCTTCTATCTGCGCCCGCATCGACATCAACATGCGCCGCACATCCGGCTGGTGGATGATGGAGACCGCGGTCGCCGAACCTTCCAGGTCCTTCGATTGCACGCGGTCTTTCGCATACGCGACAGCTTTTTGATACGCCCGCTCCGCCACGCTGATGCCTTGTATGCCGACCGCGAAGCGCGCCGCATTCATCATGATGAACATGGTTTCCAGCCCGCGATTCTCTTGCCCGACCAGCGTGCCGATGGCACCGCCGTGATCGCCGAATTGCAATACCGCAGTCGGGCTCGCCTTGATACCGAGCTTGTGTTCGATGGATACGCAAAACGCATCATTGCGCTCACCCAGCGTACCGTCGTCATTCACCAGGAACTTTGGTACCAGAAATAGCGAAATACCCTTCACGCCTTCCGGTGCATCCGGCGTGCGTGCCAACACCAGGTGGATGATGTTCTCCGCCATATCGTGTTCGCCATAGGTGATGAATATTTTGGTGCCGGAAATCTTGTAGGTGCCATCGCCCTGCGGCACTGCACGCGAACGCACCAGCGCCAGATCGGACCCCGCCTGTGGCTCAGTCAGGTTCATGGTGCCGGTCCATTTACCGGCGATGAAATTAGGGAGGAATTTTTCTTTTTGCTGATCGGAGCCTGCGGTCATCAGCGCCTCGATTGCGCCATCCGTCAGCAATGGACAGAGCGCAAACGAGAGACTGGCCGAGTTCAGCATTTCCATACAAGGTGTCGCCACCAGTTTGGGCAAACCCTGACCACCGAAATCCGTCGGATGCTGCACGCCTTGCCAGCCAGCGGCGGCATACGCCTTGAACGCCTCCTTGAAGCCCGGCGTGGTTGTGACCTTGCCGTCTTTCCACTCGCTCGGATGCCGGTCGCCAGCCTGGTTCAGCGGCGCGATCACTTCACCGCAGAAGCGGGCATTTTCTTCCAGCACCGCTTCCACTGTTTCCGGCGTCGCATCTTCACAGCCGGGCAAGGCATTAATCACAGCCAGATCGGCCAGTTCGTTCATCACGAACAACATGTCTTTCAAGGGGGCAACGTAACTCATGCAAGACTCCTAAAAGAAAATGGGCAGGACGTTCAGCTAGTTGCAGTGTGCCAGAAAACATCCTGTGCGCAC
>JBEBUE010000084.1:0-9057 GCA_040393485.1 Herminiimonas sp. | reverse complement strand
CAATGCCGGTAGTTTGGCGAATACCGATGGCGGGTAACCTTTGGTAGCGGGTGGTTCACCGATGGCCAATGCGATTTCACGTTGCGCCATTGCATATCGGGTCAATGAGTCCATGATCAGCAAGACGTCCTTGCCTTCATCACGGAAATGTTCTGCGATAGCGGTTGCATATGCTGCACCTTGCAGGCGCATCAGCGGCGGCGTATCAGCCGGGGCCGCTACCACTACCGAACGGGCTAGGCCTTCCTCTCCGAGGATCTGTTCAATGAATTCCTTCACCTCGCGTCCCCGTTCGCCGATCAGGCCGACCACGATCACATCAGCGGTGGTGTAGCGTGCCATCATGCCGAGCAATACGCTCTTACCGACGCCGGAACCTGCGAACAAGCCCATACGCTGGCCGCGGCCAACGGTCAGCATGCTATTGATCGCACGCACGCCTACGTCCAGCACATTGGTAATCGGGGCGCGGGATAAGGGGTTGGCGGCACGTACGTTCAACGGTGCTGCATGCACGGCGTTGAGCGGACCGAGATTGTCGAGCGGGCGTCCGGCACCATCCAGTACGCGGCCAAGCAGTTCTATCCCGACCGGCAGGTGACGGCCACGGTCGCTGGGGCGACGTCGTGGATGGGTTACTGCGCCAGGGCGTGGCAGCGATTGCACGACTTCGACCGGATAAACGCGGGTACCCGGCACGATGCCTTCGACATCGCTTTGTGGCATCAGGAACAGGCGGTCATCTTCAAAGCCGACGACTTCTGCTTCGATGCGTGCACCATTGGCAAGCGGGACTGTGCAGGCGCTGCCGACTGCCAGTTTAAGACCGACCGCTTCCATCACCAGGCCCGCGACCCGCGTAATGCGGCCGGATACTTGCATGGGCTCGGCGATGTCCAGCAACATCCGGCAATCGCGCAGATAGGCTTGCCAGCGACCGCTGTTGGGATGTTCGGTGTTCATCAGATTAACCAGTCGGATTCTTTGCCCAGGGCTGCGGCAATACGCTGCCAGCGGGTCGTGGTGGTGGCGTCGATTTGATTGGTGACGGTTTCCACGCGGCAGCTACCACGATCCATATGCGGATCTTCAACCACACGCCAGCTGGCTGTACTTAATTCATCACCGAGGTGGCTGGCAATGATGGCCGCATCCTCCGGATGCAAGTGGAGCAGGGCAGGTTGCTGCAGCGTGGGCAAGTAATGGATAGCTTCGCGCACCAGAGGAATGATCAACTCCGGGCGTACGTTGAGCGCCGTCTTCAGCATTGCTTTGGCCAGATCGAGTGCCAGGTCCAGCATGTCGGCCGCGATCAGTTCATTTGCTTGCGCAACCTCGGTACCAAAGGTATCTGCAATTTGCAGCAAGGCTTGCTTTTCCTGTTCGGCTTGCGCCCGGCCTTCCGCCAGTCCGGCAGCGCGGCCTTCTTCCATGCCGGCGGCATAAGCTTCGGCATACGCTTCCTTGCGGGCGCTTTCAATTTGTTCGGCCATAGCCGCGATATTGGCGGTATGTGCGGCCGCAGCCGCGTTGGCAGCTGCCAACTCGGCGGCATGATCGACCACCGGAGCAACTTTTGCGCTGGGCTTTTCTTCGTTGAAGGAAGTCATTTCCCAGCGTTGATACGCCGATTGACGCTCCTTCGGGATGACGTTAGACATAGGCATCTTCCGCTTTTCCACCCAGTGTCAGTTGGCCTTCATCTGCCAGGCGGCGGATGATCTGCAGGATTTCTTTCTGATTGGTTTCGACTTCGGACAGACGCACAGGTCCTTTGGATTCCAGGTCTTCGCGCATCATTTCACCTGCACGTTGCGACATATTCTTGAAGAATTTTTCGCGCAGTTCTGGGGTTGCGCCTTTGAGCGCGATGATCAGCGACTCGGACTGGACTTCGCGCAACAGCAACTGGATGCCACGATCTTCGATATCCATGATGTTGTCGAATACGAACATCTCGTCCATGATTTTTTGCGCCATGTCGTTGTCATAGCTTTTCAGATTCGCCATGACGGATATTTCATTTTCACCGCTGAAGAAGTTGAGGATTTCTGCCGCTGCACGGACGCCACCCATTGGTTTTTTCTTCAGGTTTTCATTGCCGGTCAACAGCTTGGTCAGCACTTCATTGAGTTCGCGCAGTGCTGCTGGCTGTACACCATCCAGCGTAGCGATACGCAAAACGACGTCATTGCGCAGACGCTCGGTAAAGCGCTCCAGCACTTCGCAGGCCTGGTCACGTTCAAGATGGACCAGGATGGTTGCAATAATTTGCGGATGTTCATTGCGCACCAGATCAGCAACGGACTGGCCATCCATCCATTTTAAGCTCTCGATACCACTAGCATCGCGCGCACCGAGGATGCGGTTGAGCAGGGATGCGGCTTTGTCGTCGCCCAGTGCCTTGGTCAGCACGTCACGGATGTAGTCATCGGAGTCGAGGCCGAGCGAGGTATTTTTCTCGGTTTCAGCACGGAATTCGCTGAGCACGGCAACCAGCTCTTCACTCTGGATCGCCTTCATTGTCGACATGGCTGCACCGAGCTTTTGCACTTCGCGCGGACCCAGATACTTCATCACTTCGGCTGCTTCGTCTGCGCCGAGTGCAAGCATCAGGATGGCACCTTTATGTACGCCGTTATCAATCATTTCCCACCCACGATTTCACAATGTTAGCGACGACTTTAGGATCTTTTCTGGCGAGCTCTTTGGCTGCTTCCAGATTCTGTTGATATGTATTCTGTATGCCCATCGGTTTGCCGTCTTCTTCCAGATGCAGTTTCTCTTCGGCGGCTGCCGTCTCATCCTCCAGCGAAAGCGGCGCTGGTGGCGGCGGATTCAGTTTGTTGAGCATAGGCTTCAACATTTTGCGATAGAGCATAAACAGGATGATGCCGATCGCCAGATACTTGGCTGCCTGGATCGCCATCTCGATAACTTCAGGGCGTTCCCACAGCGGCGGCTGGACGATTTCATCTTTTTCCACGCCGGCAAAAGGACTATTGACGACGTTCAGTGTATCGCCGCGATCCTTGTTGTAACCCATTGCTTCTTTGACGAGATCGGTGATCTGGTTCTTTTCTGTTTCGCTCAGAGGCGCGATGGTGACTTTGCCGTCTTTCGCTACCACGCGCTTGTAGTTGACGACTACCGCTACCGACAAGCGTTTTAAACCGCCCATAGGTTGTTGTACATAGCGGACAGTTTTATCAACTTCAAAGTTGGTGGTCGTGTCTTTTTGCGTAGGCAGTGCGTTCGCTGCTGCCGTGGCGGCTGCTGCAGCTGCGGCAGCCGCCGGGGTACCTGGTGCCGGTGGATTGGTCGCAGTTGATGGCGTACCGTCTGCCGCCAGCGGTGGTGCTGTTAATGGTGCAGTCGCATTCGGTGCCGGCTGGTTGGTCAATGCACCTGGTACACCGGAAGCGCCGTTGCCATTACCACGCGATTCGCTGGTTTGCAGGCTGCGTACGGTGGCGCTGTTAGGTACCTGATTCGGTTTGTAGATTTCTGCTGCTTGCTCACTGGTAGAGAAGTCGACATCAGCCGTCGCTTCAGCACGGATATTGTTCGCGCCGACGATAGGGGTGATGATGGATTCAATACGCTTGGTGATGCTTTGCTGCAGTTCCTGCACATATTTGAGTTGTGACGGATCCAGCGTATTGGAGCCGGCAGGTTTGTTGGTTTCTGACAGCAGGTTGCCGGATTGATCAACAATGGTGACGTTTTTCGGCGACAGCTCAGGCACGCTGCTGGCGACCAGATGAACGATGGCGCTGACTTGCTGTTGATCGAGGGCGCGACCCTGGCGCAGGTTGAGTAAAACGGAAGCAGTTGGTTTTTGCTGGTCACGTACGAAGACCGATGCTTTTGGCATCGCCAGATGGACACGCGCTGCCTGTACCGCGCCTACCGATTGAATAGAGCGTGCCAACTCACCTTCTAGTGCGCGCTGGAAGTTGACCTGTTCGAGGAATTGGGAAACACCGAGTTTTTGGTTTTCCATCAGTTCGAAGCCGACACCGCCACCTTTAGGCAAGCCTTCAGCAGCCAGTTTCAAACGAATTTCGTGGACTTTGTCGGCCGGAACCAGGATGGCGCCACCACCTTCAGCGAATTTGTAAGGAATGTTGGCCGCCTGCAGTGACGACATGATGGCACCGCCATCGCGATCCGAGAAATTGGAGAAAAGCACCCGGTATTCCGGCTTTTGGCTCCACAGCACCAATGCGATCATGACGGCGATCACGGCTGCGCTACCCAACATCAGCAAGACTTTGCGTCCGTTCGGTGATTTCGCCAGATCCATGAAGGAGTTCTGCATATTCTGGGTGGCGTTTGCCTCGGCGGGAACGCCAGGTGGCAGACCGCCTTCGCCTGCTACGACTACTGCCATGATTGTGCTCCTGCGTGGCTATCGTCAAATCGGATTGGTGTATTCATCGCTGTTCTCGCTATTCAAGCTTTTTTCCGTAGCTTGAATTGTCGGGCTTGCGGGGAATTTCAATCTTTGGAATAGAGCAATATTTCTATGGCTTATCAGCCCGATCCAAATCAGTGTGCGTGATAACTTGTCGAGGTAGTTTGAACACCCTTGTGGGCAACAAATCAAGATCAGCTTAGGCAATTATAGTGCTTGCAAGCAACAAGATGGAGAGAATGATGAAAGTCGGTGGAATTGATTCAAGCGCGATAGATGCGATGGTGGCACAGCTCAGGGCCGCCGCGGCGCGCTCCCAGCCTGCAGTGAATCCGCTGGGCGGGATGGCGCAACCGGAAAAGACGGCGACTCGTGCCGACTTTTCGCAGGCATTGAAGGCGTCGCTCGATAATGTGGCCAGTGCGCAGAGCACCGCCAATCAGATGGGCGAGAAGTTTTCGATGGGGGATGACAGCGTCAATCTATCGGATGTGATGATTTCGATGCAAAAGGCGAGTATTTCGTTCCAGGCTACGGTGCAGGTACGCAACAAGCTGGTGTCGGCTTATCAAGAAATGATGAATATGCAAGTGTAGGGCAGGGCTGAAAAGCCCATTGCAATCTTCCAGCAAGACCACTTCAGAGTATCTTTAGATGCCGCATTGCGCGGCATCTTCTTCCTGCAGCATCCAGCCCCTACTTACTTCATGTGTTCAGTCCGATCCGGGTTTAACCGAGTCCGGTCGCCTTTGCATTCTGCTCGCGTTCGATTTTGGTAATGTATTTCTGCACCACGGCGAGGGTGCCGTTGGATGGGCGTATGAATTCACATCCCAGGCGATTGATGCTTTTACCATTGGTCAGCGTTAATTCCAGTACATTCCGCACCTGCAGGGAAACGGTGATAACGCCACTGCCCGGCAAGTCGATCTTGCAATTGTCATAAGTCAGGCCGATGGCCGTGCCCAGCAGTTTCTTTTCGTCGACGATGGAGATACCGCCACCGCTGATGTTGTGCAGCGTGGTGGCGATCTCGGTGGTGACGCCTTCCTTGGTATAAGGAACGATGCAGGATACCGGTGCCGTCAGCGGTGTTGGTACCCGATAGAATTCGCGCCGTTGCAGGCGGATCACACTGGTCGGCAGATCGATCACGAAGGCCGGCAGGTTTTCGTAGATGCAGGCTTCGGCTGACGGTGCCGTGAATAGTATGCGGATATTTTCGAGTACGGTTTCAAATGACAGGCGTTTACTATCCAGCACGCGCTGATTCATGATCGCAGTCGGTGCACAATCAAGCAGGACCGTATCGTTTGTTTCATCGATATTCAGAATGGATGTAACAATCGTATCTGCGCCGTGATTGATGACCATCCGGACCAGTTGATTGCGCTCGCCTATGCTGCGCAGCAGGGCAATAACTTCCCGGCGCGAGCGAACCCGGAACGGGTTCAAATCGTCATTTTCGTGATCGCTTACAAGTGTCATTATTATTTCTTTAAAACCGTAGGTAGTTCACCGGCACTAAAAATTGCAACTGGTCATGATACATTGCCGCCGCCTTGTTGGGCAGCCTCAACGCGATATAACCATGCCAGGAGCTCCGCTACTGCCCTATATAGCGCTGGCGGGATGTGTTCATCCAGCTCAACTTGCAACAATAGTGCCACCAATTCTTTCGATTCATGGATGGCGACGCCATGTTCTTTGGCGCGCTCAATGATTTGTTCTGCTATCGCACCGCGTCCCTTCGCCACGACACGTGGCGCCGAGTCATTACTCTGGTAGGCAAGCGCAACGGCTTGCTGGGGCGGGGTGGGCTTGTCCATCCTGCTTATTCCCCCTGTTTCACGAGGAATGATTCCAGCGGTGATCCTGCTGCACCCAGTGCATCGGCCAGCAATTCACCATGCGTACGCAGGGCGCTGGCGGTTTCCGCACTCGGTGTATTGACCTGTATCTGTACTTTGTCGCCTACCAGTCTGACTGATGCCGATACCGCACCCAGCGTCGGCAGGGAAAACCGTACGGTGCTGTTCCAGACTGGTTCCGCTTCGGCTTGCTCTTTACCTTTTTGTGGTGTTTCGTCCGAGATTTCCCATTCCAGCGGCTGCCCGGGGAATAGTTCGCCTTGCCACATGATGCGTCGTTGCTCCAGCGCGTCGAGTTGCAGGCTAATCAGCTTGACGGCTTCGGTGCCCGCCAATTCAGCTTGTTTACTGCTTACAGGTGTAATCGCTTCCTGCAGGTCGGCGCTATGTGCCGGCAGTGCTGTTTTTGGTGCATCTGCCGGTTGCGCGCGTTCGCCCATCACCAGTCCACGCAGATTATTGACGAGGCGATTCAGCTCGCTACCGGCTTCTGGTTCCGATGCAGCTGCTGGTTGCGGCGTGCCGAGTATCGAGGTGGCAACGCGCTTGGCCGGCGGTTCACGCAATAAGTCTGCCGCCGGGCGTGTACCGAGCGCCCATTGCGCCACGTGCGATTCATAGAACAAACCGCTAAAGGCTATCGTGTTTTGCAGGGCTGTAGCTATTTGCGGCGCGGGGGCGCTAGGTGTACTCAGCAGCGGAGTTTTACCGACCAGGGCAGTCGGCATGCTGCCTTCCTGTGTCTGTTGCAGCATATTGCCGATCAGGCGTCCCGCATTACTTAGCGAGATAGTGGCACCGGGATCGGGTTTGCCGAGCAGGAAGGTGGGGCGCGGCTGTACTGCCAGCAGTGTCAGGTCTATGGTGTCGCCCGCTTTGGTACCAGGCGGCAGCGCCATATTAGCGGGTGCATTGTTGATCTTGACGAGGAAGTTGCCGTCGGCCAGGCGCGACAACACTTGCGCCTGGTATTCCTTACCAAGCGTAAGCTGGATGAGCCGGTCTAGTGATTCCTGTTTGGCTTGTCCCAACGCCGTTGCCGGCGTGGTTGCCTCGATCAAGATTACGGGCCGGGTACCTGTGATATCGGCCCGTGGCAGCATAAATTAATCCGGATTAATTTGAGCGGCCGCCGGCACCATAGGCGTGATTGAGTTTGCGCTCAGTTCCGGTGCTATTGATGAGCAGCGATAGTTTGGCCATCCATGGTTCGGTGATGTTACGGATTTCCCTGTCATCAGCCAGGATCTTCTTAATGATCTCTACCTTGCGCTCACGTTCTGCACCGGTCAATGCAACTGGTGCTTCGCCGTTTTTCAGGATGTTTACCTGCGCCGCACAGCGTTGTTCCAGCGCCGTTAATTCTTCCCAATCGCCGCTGCGCGCAGCTGCCAGCATCTGATCGGTTATGGTCGCAACGTTTTCGTACAGACAAATGATTTCTTGTTCGTTCATCATTGATCAGGCTTTCATTAAACGGGACATATTAGGCGCGAGTGCATCGTAGGAGGATGCTTGTATTTGTCCTGGCAATCCGTTCACCGGTGCAGGTGCGGCGGATTGTGGAGCGATTTCTTCCCATGCACTTTTAATATCGTGGAGCAGGGTTTGTACTTCCTGGATGATGGCAGGGTCGTTATTCAAATTCGCGAGTAACAGACGTCCACCCATGTATTCATACAGTGCATCGAGATTGATGGCGATTTCGCCGCCTACCGATTTGTCGAGGCTGGCACGCAGGCCGTTTTCGATGATCATGATGGCCTTGGAAATGGCTTTGCCTTTTTCCTGGATATTCCCCGCCTGCATTTGTTGCGTTGCATTGTTGAGGGCGATTTGCGCACCTTCGAACAGCATGATGATGAGCTTGTGCGGATTGGCAGCTATCACGCCCGTTTCCATGCCAACCTTGGCATAAGCATTTGCGCCGCTTTGCGGTGATCCAAACATTGATGTCTCCCGAAGCCTTATTTACTCGAGTTGGTATTCGCAGCAATTGCGGCGAGCTGTTGTGTCAGATAGTTTTGTGTCGACTGCATGCTGGTAACCAGTGCATCCAGTGCAGAAAACTGCTTGCGGTAGCGTGCTTCGATTGCTGCCAGACGGATCTTGAATGCATCGGCATCATCCGTCAGACGTTTGATGTTGCTGTTAAGGCTGGTGGTGTTACCAGAAATGAGGCCTTCGCTACCGATGAAGCTGTCGGTCAGCTTGTTCAGGCGATCTGCATAACCTTGCGAGAAGTCGATGCGGCCACGGCTGCCCAGGTTGCCGCCGACTACTTCTATCTTCAGTCCAGCTGCATCCGAGCCTTTGGCAGCCGTCAGGATCTGGCCGGAACCGGTAGCTTGCATGCCGCCTATCGTGCCTTCGACGTCAACGCCGTTGGTACCGCTGGAGACGCTGCCGAGCAGGGTGGAAACCGGTGTGCCAGTTTCCGAGTTGATGCTGATTTTGGACGCGGAGCCGTAGCGGTCCGATTGCAATTTCAGATAGCCATTGCTATCTATGGTGGCGGTAACTTTGGAACCAGCCTTGCTAATTTCAGACGCGCCATTGATGGCCGACTGCACCATCGCTGCGAGTTCTTTCGCCGTATATGTACCTTCGGTCAAATTGATCTTTGCGCTGACACCATCCAGCGTGATGTTCATCTTCGTATTGGGCGCAATGGTAGTGCTGCCCGCATTCAGATTGACGTCACCGGTCATCTCGGCGCGCGTCGCCAGTTTCGTGACGGTGATGTCATAGCTGCCAGCTTTGGTA